>JAAYYH010000093.1 GCA_012515495.1 Coriobacteriaceae bacterium
AGGCGACGATGTGACGCTGTGATCATGACTATCGATGAATACGAGACGATCTACCTCATCGACCATGAGGGTATGAGCCAGCAGGAATGCGCCGACCAAATGGGTGTGGCGCGTTCCACTGCTCAGGCGATTTACAGTGCGGCACGTAAGAAGATCTCGGTCTGTCTGGTGGAGGGCAAGGGTCTTCGCATCGAGGGAGGCGACTACGAGGTCTGCCAAGGTGGGCGTAGGAGTTGCTGTAGGCGAAGGCAATGCGAGCGGATCGAAGTAGAGCCAGAAGCCAGCGCGTCATCCCACGTGAATGCCTCTGATTGATTTTATCGGGGGAGTGGGTTAATCCGATTCAGCCGACTGCATGGACTCTTCTATCGCAGCTATGAGTTGTCTCTTCTTGTGGATGCCCAGCTTCCGATAAAGACTGGTTGCATGAGACCGAATCGTGTTGATTGATAAACAGAGGGTTTCTGCTGTTTGCGAGAGAGTGTAGCCACGCGCGAGGTAGAGCATGATCTCGGCTTCTCTCTTGGTCAGTTCAAACCTGCTGGCAAGGTTCTCGACTGCAGCACTCAGGGAGCTGAGACCAGACTCCGCTGCTGTCACTTTCTCTACGCTATGAGCTTCAATAGATGAGTTGGAGCAGATTAGTATTACCGTCAATATGGTAAGTGCGGTGATAATCACGGCAGGGACAGCCAGAGTAAGTAGATCCACATGGGCGACTCCAGCTGCAGAGAAAAGAAAAGAAAACAAGGATGCGATGAATAATGGTGACTCGACGAAGACCAGAATCGCAAGCCCGAACAAGAAGATCCGTGGTAAGTTCCGGCTGGATATCATCCCGGCTGCCACAATCCAACAGAACAGCATAAGGCAATCCTGGGTCGCTCTAAGCACCCCAGAGGCGATATCTGGTTGCAAGGCCGAGAAGGAGACATAGTAGATCAATCCACAGAAGATGACGAGGACGTAGATCGGCCATAACCTATCCTGATCATCCCGCTTTAATATGAACATCCAGATGTAATACAGGCAGAAGATTCCAAGATAGAAAAGGAAGCGGAGTAGTGCGAACCAGGAGGAACCTTCACTGTTCGCAGGATGAATCAGAAGTTTTGACAGGATACTGGAAACAGTACATACAGCCATGAGCGCGATAATGCTCCAGGGGATGGAAGTCATGACTGCTTTCGTTAAGGGCGCATCCCCTGTTGCCTTCGGCCCCAAATGCAGGATGGACGTTCGCAGGCAGGCATATGATACGAGCGGAAGAGCAAAAGTCAGGAAGGCTGCTGTTGGAAAATCGATTCCAGTCAGAGTCCACGCAGTGAATCCATAGAGCGCAAAGCCAAGTGAGATACTGAATACCATCTTCTTTGGATCAATCGAGCAGAGATAGTACCCCCAGCTAAGCAGGATAACGGCACTTGCTGCTCCATTGAGGGATCTCCCAATCAGACGGAGGGTTTCTGAAGGTGCGACGATGAACAGCACAGTGCTTACCGTTGTGATTACGACTGCAACTCCCAGAACCGTTAAAAGGTTGTTCTCTTTATAGGGGATTCGACGGTCGATAATCAATACCAAGATAAGGATAATCGTTTGCATCATTCGAGCGATAAACGCGAGACTTGCATCCTGTCCCGCAAGATTGAATGCCAACGGAGATAGACGGAAACAGGCTATGCCAATAACCGGTATCAGCGAGAAATCCAAAAAAGGCGCCAGTCTTCCCCTCTGACGCTTTGAGACAGCAATCGGCACAATCGCCTCCGCTTCCCTAAATCCCTAGTAAACTTCCAAATAAAAATCAGACGTGCCCCTGACCAGATGGTTTACAGAAAAGAATAACACTTTGCGTCACATCTTTGATGTGAGAACAGAAAAGCGTATGTTTTTCCCAAAAATGATGTGATGAAAGTTTGATTTCGTTCTATAAACTTTCACTATGTAGCAAGCTGAAA
>JAAYYH010000094.1 GCA_012515495.1 Coriobacteriaceae bacterium
CCTAGATCGACCAATTTAGTGGTCAGAGGATACTGTGACACCAGCCGTGTCGTTGTGATTACGGAATCAGACCCTTCGGTTTTCTCTGCCTGTTCATCAGTGATTGCTTTCGTACCATCGGTCGATGTCGTCTTACTCGAAGAACCATTCTCTGTACCATTTGTCGAACCATCTGTGCTTTTAACATCTTGATCAAGAGACGCGATAGAGATCAGGTCATCGAAGGTCCATTCGTCGACGAGGACTCTACCGATTGTCGTCGTGTAGGGCTCACCGTCGACCGCTGGGACCAATTGCTGCAATGATTCTGTTATCGGCCCATCGGTCAAACCGAATTCTGCGGTCTTGACCGTGATTATCACCGGCACGCCACCACTGCGCGCTATCGCCTGACTTGCCTGCCGCGACAACTCGGCATCAGCAGTTGTTGCGCCGGTTAGGACCACTACCGTGCGATTCGCTAATCGACCATCCTGCCAAGTTCCCAACAGTTGCTGTGTCAGAGGCTGCTCGACAGCCAGTCTTTTGGAGAGGTCACTGTTCTCCTTGGTGATCTCGTTGAATTGCTCGAGAAGTGAGTCAACCAGACCCTGTGATGTATCACGCACCAGGTTGCTGCCAGATATCGCGGCACCCAGCAACAAGCCGATCGCTAAAGCCAAAAAGATCGAACAGATCGTTACCAGATGGTATCTGAGGTTGTACATCGCGCGGTCCCATCTTCTCTACAAAGTTGCAGCTATCTTACCATTAAATCGCTTTGGCTGATCTTGCTGTCAAAATCACCGCGATCACATCCCAAGATGTGTTCGGATATTCAACCACATCACGATGAAGATATTGCGAATCGGCTCAGAGATGAAGATGGTGGAGACGACCACCAGAAAAGCAGCAAGCACCACCAAGAGGATATATCGCGGTGGGGCTGAGGCTCGATACAGTTTGCTCACGCCCTTGGCGTCGACGAGTTTAGTCCCGACCTTCAAACGCACAAGGAACGATGAGGCCATTCCGGCTCGGCCCTTATCCAGATACTCGACTAGATTTGAATGAGTACCCAAGGCAACGATCAGGTCAGCCTTCTTCTCCCAAGCCAGAAGCAATGCCAGGTCCTCACTGGTAGCTGCCAGTGGCCAAGGCGAAGCCATCACTCCCAGTCTTTCCAGACGAGCCTGCGAGGGGCAGCTGCCATCCTCATAGGCATGTGGGATGACCTCAGATCCTGATTTTAACGCCATATCTGTTACGGAATCCATATCGCCGATGATGATATCCGGTTTGAAACCGGCTTCCAACAAGGCGTCGGCTCCGCCATCGACGCCGATCAGCACCGGCTTGACCTCACGGATATAAGGCGCGAGCGTTCTCAGGTCTTGCAGATAGTCGTAACCACGGACCACAACCAGAACCTGACGCCCCCTAATCGGTGTCCTGACCGGAGGGACCCAAGGGTCATAGATCAGACTGACCTTCTCCCGTTCGAGATATTCGATGGTATTCTGGACGAATTTCTCCATCTGCTGATCGAGCATACGCTCTGCCGCCTGCATCCTCAACTCGATCTGGACCTGATCGAGAAGGGTTCCGTTGGCTATCACCAGGTTGTTGCAGATCAGCTCGTTATCCTCGATACTGACGATATCACCATCGCTGATGACCTCGAAGACCTCTTGGCCGACATTATCCAGCAGCTCGATCCCTGCTTCAACGAGGATCTCGGGACCGACATTCGGATAACGTCCGGAAATGGATTGCGACGCGTTCACAACACCTTTAACGCCGGATTTAACCAGGCCTTCGGCAGATACCCTGTCGATATCGACGTGGTCGATGATGGCGATATCCGCTGCGGTCAGATGCGGGATCAGAGATTTAGTCTTCTTCCCCAGTTGTGCTTTACCGGTTACTGGCATGATCTACACCAACTCAGATAACAATTGTCGAGCATGTTCAAGCGCCACATCATCATCGCTTCCCGAGAGCATGCGAGCGATCTCATTGGTGCGCTCCTCTCCCGTGACAGTTGTCAGCGTAGTGTGAGCTACACCATCTCTGACGTCCTTGCTGATCATCAGGTGCGTATCGGCAACAGCAGCGATTTGGGCAAGATGCGTCACTGCTATCACTTGGTGCGTCTGCGCAATCTGTCTCAGGCGCTGAGCGACAGCTACTGCTGTGATACCACCGATTCCGGCATCTATCTCGTCGAAAACCAGTGTTGTAGCTTCGCTTTCTTCACGTATCAACGACTTCAGTGCCAACATCACGCGTGACAACTCTCCACCACTTGCAATCTTGGCTAATGGACGTGATAGGGAATTCGCGCTTGGCTGATAGAGCAGTTCATAGCGATACGACCCTGTCATCGTCCAATCTTCACGCCTGAGTGGGGTGACGGCAAGCTCGAATGAGGCACCGGCCATAGCCAGGTCTTGCACCGATGCAGTGATCGCGTCGACGAAATCCCTTCGCCCATCTTCCCGTATCTGTGCCAGTTGCTCGGCAGCTTTCACCAAAGATGACTCAGATTCCGAGAAAGCGGTTTGAGCTAGCTGGCGCCGCTCATCGATATCACTGATGAGATTGATCGCATCCGCTGCTTCATGCCAGGTTTCGAACACATCTTCCATGCGTGGACCATAGCGCTTGCGCAAACCCTCCAGTTGTCCCAACCGATCAAGGGCATGCTGCAAGGCCCGCGGATCGAACTCGACATCGTCACGGTACGCCCGTAATTCTCCGCTGAGATCCTCCAAGTCGATGAGCAGGGATTCCAGACGAGTGGATAACCGCTCCAACTCCGTATCGATTGCCGCTATCCGAGCCAAGCCTTTCATGGCCACGCTGAGGCCATCCAGCGCTCCCCCCTCGCCACGTATGGCCTCGAATGCCCCGCCCGAAACCTGCGCCAACTGCTCACCGTTGCGCAGGCGCGGTAGTTGTTGCTCGATCTGCTCGAATTCCCCTGGTTGCGGATTAAGGGCATTGATGTCGCCCAGAGCTATTTCGGCTAGTTGTAACCTCGCTGAGGAGAGCCGCGCGGTTTCCTCTAGTTGTTCCAACTGCTCCAGCGTCTGCCGCCGCTGTTGGTATGCCTGCTGATATCTTGTCAAAGCCTGGCTGGCAGCAACACCGATGAAACGATCGAGATAACTCAGTTGCGTTGTCACAGTCAGGAGTGCTTGGTGTTCATGTTGCCCGTGCAGATCGAAGAAGGGTCCGATACGTGCCGCGAGAGCACCGACGGTCACCATCTCATCGTCGAACGTACAACGCGAACGACCGTCTCGACTGAGACGACGGGTGATGACATGCTCGACGCCATCATGGGTCATCCTCGCCTCAATCCGTGCCTCGCTGGCAGCATCGCGCACCAGAGTACTATCGCCACGTTCACCAATCAACAGCTTCAGCGCTCCCAGCAGAGCCGTCTTCCCGGCTCCCGTCTCACCTGTCAATACTGTGAGACCGGGCGAGAATCCCATGCTGGCATCTTCGATGAGGGCAATGTCTTTGACCCGAAGTTCATCGAGCATGGCCGCCCCCGAAGAAGACTCGTGAGACTGCTGTATAGAAATCGGGGGCATCGTGACGAACGAGCAGCAGCTCATCTGGGCTCCTGGCAACGCGGACTGCCACTATACCTGCAGAGATATCATCGGGGTGCTCCAAGGCTTCACCGTCAGCGAAGACAGTGATCTGCTGCTCGCGTTCAGCGGCAGGGACTAATTCGATGATATCATTGCACGCCGTTACCATCGCCCGCGCCGCCAGAGTATGTGGGGCGACAGGCACGACACTCAAACCTTTATGGGTGGGAGCCATCAACGGACCTCCGGCCGATAGCGCATAGGCGGTTGAGCCCGTTGCTGTGGCCACCAGAATACCATCGCCGCGGATATCAGCGATGTATACACCATTGATGAACAGATTGACGTCGATGACACGGCCGGAACTACCTCTGGTCAACGCGATCTCATTTAGAGCGGTTATCTGTTCCGTGTGGCCATCAGCATATCGGATACAAGCGTCCAAGACCGTCCTACGCTCATGTGTCACCTCATCGGCGAATACTGCTTCCAATGCAGAGATCGGGTCATCGCCCGAGGCTCCCGCTAAAAATCCAAGGTGACCAAAATTGAAACCTAAGAGTGGCACCTGTGAGGCTCCGATGATCCGAGCAGTGCGCAAGATCGCGCCATCACCACCGAAAACACAGACCAGATCATAGCTTCCTATCTCTGCTGACAACTGCCTTACCTCAGTATTGTTGTGTGTGAAATCACCGCTCGAGGCGGTAGCGGTCTGGATCCCCCGCGCCTCCAGCCAACCCTTTACCTCATCACGGGCATGAACAGCCAAAGCATTGCTTGTGTTGGCAACCAGAAGTAATCTCATCATCTACCCTTACGCCGCGGGACAGCACCGTTCAGCCATCAAGCTGTCCATGCGCTTGTCGGACAACTTCTTCTATGGCAATAGTAGCGCATATCCCAGTTTTTTGCGCCCACAACAGAAACTCGATGTTCCCCTCAGCACCTTTGATACGCGAATAGGTCAGACCATGGGCTGCCAGAGTAGTACCACGCAGATTGCCCAAAACCAGCTCTAGGGCCTTGACATGTAATCTGGGTTCACTGATCACGCCGCCACGTCCGACATCTTCGGGCGGCAGTTCGAATTGAGGCTTGATCAAGGCGATGACGTTACCCCCCGAGGCTAACAATCTCTCAATCTGGATGAGGATATTCCTGACTGTCATGAAGCTGACGTCAACCACTGCCAGATCGAACGGTGCCCCCAATACCTCAGGATCGGCATTTCGGATGTTGGTCCGCTCAAAGACCGCCACCCTCTCGTCATTCCTGATCTGCCAGGCAAGTTGCCCATAACCCACATCCACGGCAGCTACTGAGGCGACGCCACGCTGAAGCAGGCAGTCAGTGAAGCCTCCGGTGGAGGCTCCGATATCGATACAGTGTAATCCTTCGACTGAAAGCGCGAAGTCTTCAAGGGCGCCAGCCAGCTTCTCACCACCACGTGAGACATAGTGTCGCAATCCGATCAACTCGATCGGCAGTTCCGCATCGACCAAGATCCCGGGCTTTGATAACACCATTCCATTGCTTCTGATAATGCCGGCGATACAAGCTCGGGCAGCCTGCTCGCGAGCAGCGAAGTGACCACGAGCGATCAGCAGGTCATCGAGCCGTATCTTGGCCATTGAGTCTGTTCTTGATTGTCTGGGCAACCTGAGGCGCAGAAAGCTCCAGATCCTTGACCAGGTTTGCTACATCACCATGGGTGATGAACTCATCCGGCAACCCGAGAACCAGCGTTCGGGTCGCGTGACATTGACCATCCAAGAGACGTCTGGCCAGCACCTCTAGCACTCCGGAACCAAAACCACCATTGGTGGTACCCTCCTCCAGGGTGACAACCAGCTTAGTCGTGCTGGCTTCTAAGATGGTCTGCTCGTCTAGGGGCTTGACCCAAAGCATGTTATACACAGCAGCCTCGATGCCATCTTCAGCTAAGATATTGGCGACTTCGGTGGCAATCCTTACCATCCTGCCTACAGCCAGCAACGCCACGTCTCTACCCTCGCGGACCCTGGTGGCTTTTCCCTCCGGCAACAGTTGTGGCTGCCTTTGTTCCAATTCCCTGACAATCGACCCTCGCGGATAGCGTAGCGCGATAGGTCCATTATCCAGAGTCAGGGCAGTGTGCAGAGCGTCGATGAGCTGGTTGCCATCGGCTGGAGCGATGATCCGCATCTGAGGTATGGAACGCAGGTATACCAGATCGAAGACGCCATGATGAGTGGGACCGTCCTCGCCTACCAAGCCAGCGCGATCGATACAAAACACCACATGTTGATTCTGCAGCGCCACATTGACGATCATCTGATCGTAGGCACGCTGCAGGAATGTCGAGTAGATCGCCACAACCGGCAGTTTTCCACCTAAAGCCAGACCAGCAGCCAGTGTCACCGCGTGTTCTTCAGCGATACCGACATCGAAGAACCGCTCAGGGAACCTCTTCTTAAAGGCGCTGAGACCGGTACCGTCCTCCATGGCCGCAGTGATGGCGATGATGTTGTCGTTACTCTCCCCTTCTGTTACTAACGCCCGCGAGAAAACCTCCGTATACTTCGGTTGCCCGGTAGCCGAGCTTATCGGTTCCCCGGTCTCGGGATCATAGGCGCCGACGCCATGGAAGATGTCCGGACGCTCTTCGGCATAGGGGCAGCCACGTCCTTTTGTGGTAACGGCATGGATCAGTACGGGGCCCTTGGTCTTCTTCGCGGCACTCAACGCATCTTGCACCGCCTCGATATTGTGGCCATCAATGGGACCGATGTATCTGATGCCCATATCCTCGAAGAACATACCGGGAACAACAAGTTTCTTGAATGAACCCTTGAATGCCTCTCCGGTATTAACCAGGAAGCGCCCCACTCGACCACATCGCGCCAGCCTGCTCTCAACATTATCACGAGCGCTGATGTACGGCTTGCTCAACCTGGCCTTGGCCAGATAGAGTGAGAGCGCGCCGACATTACGGGAGATACTCATCTCGTTATCATTGAGGATGATGGTCATATCGGTGTTGACGTGACCGATGTGGTTCAAGGCTTCAAATGCCATGCCACCGGATATGGCGGCATCACCGATCAGCACCACCACGCTCTC
>JAAYYH010000095.1 GCA_012515495.1 Coriobacteriaceae bacterium
CACGGGTGCGTGAGCGGCTATGGCTGGCTTGCCGTAGCATTGGTGATCTTTGCCACGTGGAGTCCATTGCGTGGCATCCTGATGGCTGTCATCTTTGGCGGATTGATGATCATGCGTATGTACGTTAGTATCCCGGGACTTCCTGTTCAGATTTACGACATGATTCCCTATGTTGCAACTATCTTGGTGTTGATAATCACCAGTGTGAGACAGAACAAGGAGCACGCGATGCCTGCCGGCACCGGTTACAACTATTTCCGAGAGGAGCGCTGACCAAGCTATGGAGCTGTTGAAGCAGCGGATTCTCAATGATGGTGTCGTTCGGCCCGGCAGTGTCTTGAAGGTGGATAGTTTCCTTAATCATCAGATTGATGTTGAATTGCTCGATGCCATAGCTGCGGAATTCGAGAGGATCTATGCCGGTCGGCCTATTAACAAGGTGCTGACAATCGAAGCCTCAGGTATTGCAGTGGCATGCTTTGTGGCACGACACTTTGGCGTACCATTGGTGTTTGCCAAGAAGACCCAGAGTATCAATCTGGAAGGTGATTCTTATTCAACTCGCATTGAGAGCTATACGCATGGTCGCGTTTTCGATGTCATCGTTTCAAAAAAGTATCTTTGTTCCGATGACAACATACTGATAGTCGATGATTTTCTGGCTAATGGCTGCGCTCTTGAGGGTCTCATCGATATTGCCGAGAAAGCCGGAGCCCGTATCGAGGGTATTGGTATAGTAATCGAAAAGGGCTTTCAGCGCGGAGGCTTACGTTTGCGTGAACGCGGCTATCCCCTGAGTTCTCTGGCCATCATCGATAGCATGGATGCTGATACCGGTGAGATAGTTTTTCGTCAGGGCGCAGAATGAGCATCGAGATACGAGCCTACGATAACAACGATTTCGATGACATTCGCAGTATTTGGAATAGTGTCATCGAAGAGGGAAATGCCTTTCACTACGAGAGACCACTGAGTCAAGACCAGGCGGAGCTCTTCTTCGCCGAGCAAACAAGAACAGCCGTAGCGACGTTGGATGGCGAAGTGGTGGGTTTATACGTCCTGCACCCGAATAATACTGGGCGCTGCGCCCACATTGCCAATACCTCGTATGCTGTAAAAGCTGACTTTCGCGGTCGATCTGTGGGTGAACAGCTGGTGAGGGATTCAATTGAATCGGCCAAGACCAATGGATTCCGCATCATCCAGTTCAATGCTGTTGTAGCCACGAATGTGGGAGCTATCCATCTCTATAAGAAGATTGGATTCAAACAACTGGGAACCATACCCGGAGGTTTCCGATTAGGAGATGGCAGCTACTCAGACATCATCCTGTTCTACATTAGTCTCATGGAAGACAATTCCTTATAATCCGCAAAGCACAATACCACCTGATTATTGTTCCAGAGCGTTTAAAGGAGAGCTGTGTCGAAGCGAGTAGATTCCCTCAACGTTTTGCGTGTGGGACTAATTTTCGTCATTCTGTGTTGTCACAGCGGGGATTTTCTTCCCGAGCGTCTTGGGTTCTATGTCGGCCCTGCCACAGGTTATGCGCTGCAGCTTTTCTTCATGATTTCGGGCTTTTGTTCTTTACTCTCATGCTGGAAGAAGGGCGACCAGAAAACAATACCCTATTTCTGGGCGAAGCTGAAAAAGGTGTATCCGATTCACTTCATTTGCTTCGTTTTGGCTTTTGCGCCTGCTTTGTACCAAGTCTATTCGGCTGGTCATGAGCCCTGGTTGGGGGAGATGGCAAGCAAGGCAGTGGCGAATCTGTTGTTGGTTCAGTCGTGGATTCCCAATCAGGAATACATCTTTTCTTATAACGGTGTTTCGTGATTTCTGTCTTCGTTGATGTTCTGTTATCTGGTTACGCCTGCGACAGTACGCTTACTGAAGAAGTACGACATGACTCGTTACGGTATCTTGCTGTTGCTTGTTGCTCTGATAGTCCATTACATCTACCGCTGTACCTACAGCTACTTCGGCAACGGCTATGGTTTTTGCTACACCAATGTCTTCCCGCCTTTCCGTTTCATCGAGTATTTCGCCGGTATGGCAATGGGCCTTGCTTACTTACAGAAAAAGGAGAACGGAGGCATTCAGCGTAACTCCCTTGTCCAAGTGGGCGTCTTGGTGCTGTTTCTTTTCTGTATCTATGTTTCAGCCCACGTGGAAATAGCAGGCAATCGCTCTCATGATGACGAATTCATGTTTGATTATTGCGGCTGAGATGCTACGCCGTTCCAGACTGCGCTGCTGCGGCGTTCCGCGTTGCGCTGCCACGCGCTAGCTGCCCGGCTTGCCGCGTTTAAGGGCGTCTTCAGACGGAGGCGTCCTTTC
>JAAYYH010000096.1 GCA_012515495.1 Coriobacteriaceae bacterium
CCAGAACGAATCATCTTTCTCATATAGCTCTTCATAGAATTCATACATTTTGGGCATATGGCGTTCTACGGCTTTTGGATCGAGATAGACACCTTCCTCGGCGGCAGCTTCGGTGAACACCTGCGCCTCTGAGATACCTGGTTTTAAGAGCGTATGACCAACATCGAAGAAGACGGTACTGATGCGCTTTTGTACGATATCGTTTGAAGAAGATTCCATGGCTGACATGATAGCAGTTCCTATCCGCCGCAACACCTGCGGCGATCATGTTGCGGCTTTCTTAAAAAACAAAGGACTCCCGCGGAGTCCCCTGTGATCGTTATCTGGTGTCGGAGGCGGGATTTGAACCCGCACACCCAATGTGGGCACTAGCACCTCAAGCTAGCGTGTCTGCCGTTCCACCACTCCGACTTCCGTTGTTACAGAAACGCAATTTTAGCAGCGACGAACCTGCTGTCAATACCGCATCGCGACATCATCGAAAAATCGTCACTGAGCAACTATTGATCCCTGAGGATAGATTAGCATCAATATCAAAAGCGAGACGACGAATACTACTGCGAATACGATAGTGATACGATCCAGGTTCTTCTCAACCAGACTCGTTCCTGATGTCGATGAATAGACCGATCCAGCAATGATATCTGACAGACCGGTTCCCTTGCCTGAATGCAGCAATACGAAAAGGATGAGACCGATGGCCGAAATCAGCCAGACTATCAGGACTATGATCAATAACGGACTCACAAGATACTCTCCTCACAGCGCGTGCATTACCACCCGCATAATCGACAATGGAACATGATAACCCAAATCGCCGGTCTGGCAAAGACCAGTTGCCAAACAGTTGTGCATCAGTGCGCAGCACAACCTCTGGAGCGCTCCTCAGCGTAGCAGGTCCTCGAGACCTTTGAGATCAGTGGCTGACATACCATTCAAACCTGGGATCTTGCCAAAGCGGCGTGACCCCTTGCGGCCTTTCTTGCCTTTACCGCTCTGCTGGTTTGCCGATTGGAGCTTCTTCATCATCTTGCGCGTCTCGTCAAACTGTTTGATCAACTGGTTGACCTCAAAGACCTCAACACCGGCTCCAGCAGCGATACGCTGCCGCCGTGATCCATTGATGATTGAGGGTTTAGCGCGTTCCTTGAGTGTCATGGAATGGATGATCACTTCCATCTTATCGAGGATATTATCCTTGACCTGACCAGAGGCCATGGCTTTCTCTCCTCCAGGGAGAGCTTTCATCAAGCTGCCGATTCCACCGATCTTGCGTACCTGCTTGTTGATACCAAGGAAATCATCGAAAGTCAGATCGGCCTTAGCCATCCGCTGAGCTTCAGCTTCGCTGATCTGCTCATCGGCTACCTGCTGAGCCTTCTCTATCAATGAGATGACGTCTCCCATGCCGAGGATACGTCTGGCCATGCGATCGGGATGGAATTCCTCCAGTGACGATGGTTTTTCGCCTTCAGAGATGAACTTGATAGATTTTCCCGTCACCTCTCGGATTGACAGGGCACCACCACCACGCGCATCGCCATCCATCTTGGACATGATGACGCCGTCGAAATCCACACGCTGAGCGAAAGCATTGGCCACATTGACCACATCCTGCCCGGTCATCGCATCGACAACCATCAGGATCTGATCGGGTCTCACCTCATTCTTGATGGCCTCTGCCTCTGCCATCATCTCCTCATCAACGTGCAGACGCCCGGCAGTATCGATAATAACGATATCCTTCAGCGTATCAATTGCCTCACGAATCGAATCTCGGGCAATCTGAACCGGCAGTCTGCCGTCCCCTTTGAATACTTTGACATCGATCTCGTTGCCAAGGGCCTCCAGCTGGTCAACGGCTGCAGGACGGTAAACGTCGGCCGCAACCAATAAAGGTGAGTGCCCCTGTTGCTTGAAACGATAGGCAAGTTTGACCGCGGCTGTGGTCTTGCCGCTGCCCTGCAAACCAACGAGCATGATAACGTTGGGGATACGGGAGGACAGCGCCAGCTTCGATTCGGTCGAGCCCAGTAGCTCTGTGAGCTGCTCCTTGACGATACGGATGACATTCTGGGCAGGAGTCAGAGACTCTAATACCTCAACTGTGAGTGCGCGCTCCTTGGCAGCAGCCACAAAGGATTTGACTACCTTGAAATTGACATCGGCTTCGAGCAGGGCTAAGCGTATCTCACGCATCGCCTCATCGATATCGGACTCAGTGAGCCGACCTTTGGACTTAAGCGCGCCAAAGACACCTTGCAGGCGTTCTGATAGATTATCGAACATCGATTTCCTTACGATCGACCGATGAGTGCCTTGGCGAATTCAAGTGGATCGAATGCTTTAAGATCATCGATTCCCTCCCCTACGCCAACGCGCACAATCGGCAGTCCCAGCTCATGGGACACCGCAACAGCGATACCACCTTTTGCGGTTCCATCCATCTTAGTGATTATAACGCCATCCAGAGCTAATGCGCGGTTGA
>JAAYYH010000097.1 GCA_012515495.1 Coriobacteriaceae bacterium
CCATTCCCTTCTTCAAGCCATGGTTGATACAAGGCGAATAGGCGATTATCAGCGACGGGCCATCGTATGCCTCCGCCTCGGCAACCGCTTTGAGGAACTGGTTCTTATCAGCACCCATGCCAACCTGCGCCACATAGACATAACCATAGGACATAGCCATCATGCCCAAATCCTTCTTCTTGATGCTCTTTCCAGATGCAGCGAATTTGGCTATGGCTGCCTGCGGAGTGGCCTTGGAAGCCTGTCCACCAGTGTTCGAATAGACTTCGGTGTCAAAAACCAAGACGTTGATGTTCTCGCCTGATGCCAGCACGTGGTCCAAGCCACCGTACCCGATGTCGTATGCCCAGCCATCGCCACCGAGTGCCCAGATGCTCTTCTTGACCAGATAATCCCTGCCGTCAACGATGATCTCCAGCGCAGCCTCTACCTCTTCATCAGCACTTTCTGCTGCCTCGGCTGCCTTACTTAGAGCATCAGAAACCCTGCGGGTCTCATTGTTATCGTCTTTCAACTCCAGCCATTCGCTGGCGGCTGCCTTAATCTTGGCATCCGCCGCATCGCTGTTGGCAAGCATCGTTGCTGTCTCGATAAGGCGGTCGCGGATCTGACGATTGGCGACTGCCATACCCAGCGCGTATTCAGCATTATCCTCGAATAGTGAGTTAGCCCAAGCCGGACCGCGTCCATTCTCATCAGCGCAGTAGGGCATGGATGGTGCGGACGCACCCCAAATGGAAGAGCAACCTGTGGCATTGGCGATGATCATGCGATCGCCAAACAGTTGCGTGATAACCTTGATGTAAGGAGTCTCGCCGCAGCCGGCACACGCTCCCGAGAACTCGATGTAGGGTTTTGCGAACTGGCTGCCCTTTATGGTCTCCTTCTTGAAGAATCCATCACGGATTGGCAGTGTCACAGCATATTCCCAGTTGACTTCTTCGGCTTTCTCCCAGCCAAAATCAGTCATGGTCAGGGCTTTTTCCTTGGATGGGCAGATATCAGCACAGTTACCACAACCCGTGCAGTCCAGGGGACTGACTTGCACACGATAGCTAAAGCCTTCCATACCCTTACCAGTTGCCGCGACAGTGTCAAACCCAGCAGGAGCAGCAGCCTTCTCCTCCTCATTCAACAATATCGGACGGATAGCCGCATGGGGGCAGACAAACGAACACTGGTTACATTGGATGCAATTCTCGGGATGCCATTGCGGTATGCTGAGGGCAATACCCCTCTTCTCGTAAGCAGCGGTTCCTGAGGGGAAATGACCATCTTCGCGTCCAGTAAAGGCCGAAACCGGCAGAGAATCACCTTCCTGGCGACTCATGGGAACCAAAATCTGTTCGATGAATTCTGGCAACTCTTTCTTGTCGGACTCGTCATCTTGGGCATCGATCCAGCTGGCAGGAACCTCGACTTTTTCGAAGGCGGTCATTCCTTTGTCAACTGCGGCATAATTCATGTCCAGGATCTTTTGGCCCTTCTTGCCATATGATTCCTCGATACCCTCTTTGAGATAGCGTGCCGCGTCCTCAATCGGAATGACATTAGCCAAGGCGAAGAACGCAGTCTGCATGACCATATTGATACGGTTACCCAGCCCAATACCCTGTGCGATACCATAAGCATCCATGATGTAGAAGCGAGCCTTCTTCTGGGCTAAGGAGCGCTTTACTGATGCCGGCAGCTTCTCTTCCAGCTCGTCAACACTCCAGTGGGTGTTGAGCATGAATACGCCACCCTCTTTGAGATCTTTGAGCATGTCATACTGATAGACATAACCTTGATTGTGGCAGGCAACATAGTCTGCTCGGGTGATGAAGTAGGTGGACTTGATGGGACTCTTACCAAAGCGCAGATGGGAAATGGTAACTCCTCCTGATTTCTTGGAGTCATAGGCGAAGTAACCCTGTGCATATAAATCGGTATAGTCCCCGATGATCTTGATTGCAGTCTTGTTGGCGCCTACGGTTCCGTCTGAACCCAGTCCCCAGAACTTGCACATGATCGTACCTTCAGGCTCAGCCGAAAGGGTCTTGTCATAGGGCAGAGATGAGAATGACACGTCATCTTCGATACCGATCTTAAATCCATCCTTGGGAGAATCGGCCTTTAGGTTATCGAATACCGCAACGATTTGGCCGGGAGAGGTATCCTTTGATCCCAAACCATAGCGCCCGGCATAGATCTGCGGAGCGTTGGGTTTACCATAGAAGGCAGAAGCTACGTCCAGATACAGGGGATCGCCGGGAGCGCCGGGTTCCTTGGTGCGATCGAGAACGGCGATGCGCTTGACAGTCTTAGGCAGTGCCGCGAGGAAGGCTTCTGTGACGAAGGGGCGATAGAGACGAACCTTGATTAAGCCAACCTTCTCATCCTTAAGGAGGTTTTCCATGGTTTCCTCAACGGTTTCGCAAACCGATCCCATCGCAACTATCACGCGTTCTGCGTCTGGCGCGCCCACATAATCGAAGAGATTATAGGTACGTCCGGTCTTCTCGCTGACCATCTTGAGGTACTCCTCAACGATACCCGGCAACGCGTCATAGTAGGGCTGAGAAGCTTCGCGTGCTTGGAAGAAGATATCGGGATTCTGGGCGGTACCACGGATAAAGGCGTGTTCAGATGAAAGCGAGCGCTTCCTGAAATCGGCGAGGGCCTGCCAGTCGAGCATCTCGGCGAGATCCTCATAATCCCAAGCTTCGATCTTTTGCACCTCTGAAGAAGTACGGAAACCATCGAAGAAATGCAGAAATGGCACACGGCCTTTGATGGCGGCAAGATGGGCAACAGCGCTGAGGTCCATGATTTCCTGTACCGATGATGAGGCCAATAGTGCAAACCCGGTCTGACGAGCAGCCATGACATCACTGTGGTCACCGAAGATTGATAATGCATGTGTTGCTAAGGTACGTGCGCTGACATGAAAAACGGCCGGGAGCAATTCACCGGCAATCTTGTACATATTGGGAATCATCAGCAGCAGACCCTGCGATGCGGTATAGGTTGTTGTCAGCGCGCCAACAGCAAGGGAGCCATGAACTGCTCCGGCTGCTCCGGCTTCAGACTGCATCTCGGTCAAGCGAACAGTTTGACCAAAGAGGTTCTTGCGACCATATGCCGCCCATTCATCTACATGTTCTGCCATACTTGAAGAGGGGGTGATAGGATAAATCGCTGCAACGTCCGTAAAAGCATACGATACGTGCGCAGCCGCTGTGTTACCATCCATTGTCTTGATTATCTTTTTGTTGCCCATGGTCTTCACCTCTCCGTGAGTGATTGTGATCTGGGATAAGTTAATCAACTCTATAACGCAGATAGAACCCATTACAATCTTCGTAACGCCCTACACCGACTTTCTTTCGGTTATTGGTCACGCAACTGTAACGTAACAGATAAATAGAAGTGCTATCCTTATCACCATTGTTGATAAAGGAGCCGCCGTTGATTAAGCTCAGACGCTTTCTCAAACCATTCCTCTCTGGTTTGCTCATAGCGATAGCACTACTTTTTGTCCAAGCCATTTGCGAACTCAATCTCCCAAACCTCATGAGCAACATCGTAAATGTTGGTATCCAGCAGGGTGGCGTTGAGGATGGAACCCCTGAGGCCTTGTCTGCTGATTCCCATACATTTGTGCGAACCTTCATGTCTGAGGAGGATCAGGCGCTGTTGTACCGGAGCTATGTCGCTGTTTCAGAAACCGAACTCTCTGAAAACGGAAAGCCTTACTCTGAACTCTATCCCAACGCGATGGATACAGGTGTCTTCGCGTTGCGCACAGACATATCTTCTGAGGATCGGACAAAACTGGACTATACTTTTGGTCTGACAACGTGGACCATCATCAATGCTCTCACTCAAATCCAAAGTCAATATGATCTCGTAGATGAGTCTGGGAAAGCAAATGCTCTTCCAGTTGACGTCAAGAGCAATGGAACAGGTGGACCGAGCGACAGTGCAGACACTGTTGGTCTGCAGAATATCGATTTGGATACCCTCTACGAGCTTCAACCACTGCTCAACAGTCTCCCTCCAGCTTTTTTCGTTGATGCCCGCAATCAGGCCGCGCAGGTCGATCCGAACATGAGAGAACAAAGCAAAACGATGCTGGTTGCTGCTCTCTATCGCGAACTGGGCGTAGACATGACTGCCCTGGAGATCGACTATATCCTTAAAATCGGCCTGTTGATGCTCTTGATCACATTGGTCAGTGGTGTTGCGACTGTTCTGGTCAGTTTCTTCTCAACCCGCATTGGTGCTGGAGTTGCTCGTGACTTGCGCAGTGCGGTCTTCTCCAGGATCACCAGTTTCTCTCACGGCGAGTTCGATCGTTTCTCAACCGCTTCGCTGATCACGCGCTCAACCAATGATGTCACACAGATCCAGATGGTGCTGACCTTTGGCATCAGGATGATCTGTTACGCTCCGATCATGGGTATCGGTGGTACGATCATGGCTTTGCAGAAGAGCGTCTCGATGAGCTGGATCATCGGAGTGGGCGTCGTGGTTTTGCTCTGCATCATCGGAACACTGATGGTTGTGGTACTACCCAAATTCCGCATCATGCAAACCCTGGTTGACCGAGTGAATCTGGTAGCACGCGAAGCCTTAAGCGGGCTGATGGTTATTCGCGCGTTTGGCCGCACAGATTTCGAGCAGCAGCGTTTCGATGAAGCCAATAGCGACCTTACTCGCACTACGCTGTTCGTCAACAGAGCAATGACCTTCCTGATGCCAACGATGATGTTGTTCATGAATGGCTTATCGGTGCTGATCATCTGGGTTGGCGCCCAACATGTCGCTCAGTCTCAGATGCAGGTTGGTGACGTGATGGCCTACATGCAGTATGTAATGCAGATAATCACAAGTTTCATGTTCATCGCGATGATCTTCGTCTTTGTTCCGCGCGCGCAAGTTAGCGCTCAACGTATCCACGAGGTGTTGGAAACAGTACCAGCAATCGTTGACCCCGCAAATCCTCGCCACATCGATCCCGAAAGCCGCGGGATCGTTGAATTCAAAAACGTCAGTTTTCGTTATGAAGGTGCAGATGAGAATGCTCTTTCGAACATCTCCTTTATCGCCCGTCCTGGGCAGACCACTGCTTTCATCGGCTCCACGGGTAGCGGGAAATCCACTATCGTCAACTTGATTCCGCGTTTCTACGATGTCACTGCCGGATCAGTACTTGTAGGCGGCGTTGATGTGCGCGAGCTCTCACAACACGAACTTCGCGGCCACATCGGTTATGTGCCACAGAAGAATGTGTTATTGAGTGGTACTATCGCGGAGAATATCGCTTACGGCTCTCTCGATTCATCTGCGGTAAATATCGCGAAAGCTGCGCGGATCGCCCAAGCTACTGAGTTCATCGAAGAGAAGACAGAGGGCTACGATTTCGAAGTCGCTCAAGGTGGAAGTAATGTCAGTGGCGGCCAACGCCAACGCTTGTCGATTGCCCGCGCTTTAGCTATTGAGCCCGATATATTCCTCTTTGATGATAGCTTCTCGGCCTTGGATATGAAGACAGATGCGGCATTACGCCGCGCTCTGTCTTCAGTCCTCGCGGATTCTACCCTGATCATCGTTGCTCAACGTGTGAGCACCATCAGGAATGCTGACCAGATCTTTGTAATCGATGATGGTCGCATCGTTGGAGCGGGTAATCACGAGGAACTGATGAGGAGTTGTCAGCCCTACTATGAGATCGCCTCTTCGCAACTCAAGGGAGAAGAGCTGCCTTCAGGCGGCACAGGACTGGCAGGTGAGAACTGATGACCACTAATGATGATGTCAGGGCAACGAGGGATCTCTCTGGACATACTGAGAAGTCCCGACCACAAGGAGAATCGCCTCATCAGCCTGAAGCGTCAACCCCAAGTACATCCCGGACATTTGGACCCGGAACCAGAGGACGCGGTCCCATGGGTGGCTTTGGTGGCGGGCCAAGACACGCTGTGATCCCCGGCGAGAAGCCCAAGGACTTCAAAGCTGCGCTTAGGAGATTGCTGGGATATCTGGGTGATTATCGAATAGCCCTGATCGTCGTGATCATCTTCGCCATCGCTTCAACGATATTCTCGATCTTGGGTCCAAAGTTCCTCGGAGAAGCCACCACAGAGCTCTTCAATGGCATCATGGGACAGATTGCCGGCACATCCAATAGTGTTGATTTCTCCAAAATCGGCTCAATCCTGCTCTTCCTTATCGCTCTCTACGGTGTCAGCGCACTGTTCCAGTTCATCCAGGGCTTTGTGATGACCAATGTCTCCAATAAGGTCAGCTACCGCTTACGCAAGGAACTGGATGCCAAGATCATGCGTTTGCCTTTCTCTTACTACGATAAAGTCGCAACCGGTGACGTCATGAGCCGCATTACCAATGACGTCGACTCGATCAATCAAAGCCTCAACCAGTCGGTTACCCAGATAATAACCTCGATAACCAGCCTAATCGGTATATTTGTGATGATGCTTTCGATAAGCTGGGAAATGACACTCATCGCATTGGTTACCCTGCCTCTAAGCGCTCTCGCTGTCAGCCTGATAGTCAAGAAATCGCAACGACATTTCGTCAATCAACAAAAATTCCTTGGTGAAGTCAACGGCACGGTTGAGGAGACCTTTGGAGCTCACACCGTGGTCAAGGCTTTTAACGGTGAGGGGGTTGCCTTAGAACAATTTGAACGAGGCAATAGCGCGCTTTACGATGCAGCCTGGCGTTCAAGCTTTCTAAGTGGACTGATGATGCCGATAATGCACCTGATAGGCAATCTAGGTTATGTCATCTGCTGTGTTGTTGGAGGATACCTAGCTATAAATGGCAACATCACCGTTGGCAACATACAAGCCTTCATACAGTATCTACGCAACTTCCAACAACCCATTGTTCAGGTAGCCCAGATCTCCACTATCCTGCAGCAGACCATGGCTGCCGCAGAGCGTGTCTTCTCCTTCCTCGAGGAAGAGGAAGAAGTCCAGGAGCCCACGGAGGCTGAAAGGGTTAGTGCTGATGGTATAGTTGGGAGGGTAGCCTTTAACGCTGTCAGTTTTGGCTATTCCCCCGAGACCGAGATCATCCATGATTTCACAGCCAGCATCAAGCCTGGTCAGAAGGTTGCGATTGTGGGTCATACTGGCGCTGGAAAGACCACCATCGTCAAACTGCTGATGCGTTTCTACGACGTCAACAGTGGCAGCATCGAGCTGGATGGATACGATATCCGTTCCTTTGCTCGCGATGACCTGCGCTCGCTGTTTGGCATGGTATTGCAGGAGACTTGGCTGTATAACGCCTCCATAGCCGATAACATCCGTTATGGAAAGCTGAATGCAACGGACGAGGAAGTACGTGAAGCCGCACGAATAGCCCAAGCGGACCACTTCATCCAAACCCTTCCGGATGGTTATCAGATGGTGTTGAATGAAGAAGCCAGTAACGTCTCACTTGGCCAAAAACAGTTACTGACAATCGCGCGCGCAATACTGCATGACCCTAAGATATTGATTCTGGACGAGGCAACCTCTTCGGTTGATACCCGCACGGAGCTCCTGATCCAAAAAGCGATGGATAACCTGATGGTTGGACGCACAAGCTTCATCATCGCGCATCGGCTTTCCACCATCCGTAACGCGGATTTGATTCTAGTAATGGATAATGGGGATATCGTCGAGCAGGGAACCCACGACCAGCTGCTCAGTCTAAACGGTTTCTACGCTTCCCTCTACAAGTCGCAGTTCGAGGATGCCGCTTAAGGGTTTGAAGGTTGCGCGGCATCCGAAAGTGTTCTGAATCTTTCGGCTATCTCACAGCGCCTCAGTAAGTTCCCCTCACAACTCCCGACGACTTTCGATTGCTCTCCCCAGGGTGATCTCGTCTGCGAACTCCAAATCCCCGCCAACCGGCAATCCACTGGCTAAGCGGGTGACCTTGATACCCAGAGGCTTAATCAATCGAGCCAGATAAATAGCGGTTGTTTCGCCTTCAACGTTTGGATTAGTCGCTACTATGACCTCGGTGATGGTAGTATCTGCCAACCTTTCGATCAGTTGTTTGATGGTGAGGTTATCGGGGCTGATACCATCGATGGGAGAAATCGCTCCACCTAAGACATGATAGATGCCGTTGTACTCCCCCGTTCGTTCGATAGCAGTGATATCTCGTGGCTCAGAGACCACGCAGATCATGGTGGTGTTGCGTTCATCGCTTGCGCAGATAGCGCAAAGGTCATCCTCAGCGTAATTGAAGCAGCGTGGACAGAAATGGACAACCTGCTTGACCTCGACGATGGCATCGGCCAGACGTTGAGCTTCCTGCTCGCTGGCGTTCAGAAGCCAATACGCGATACGCTGCGCTGACTTAGGTCCTATTCCCGGCAGACGTTCGAATTCATCCAACAGACGTTGTATTGACAGACTTTGCATGGTTTTGTGATCCAACTCCGTTTCTTTGCTGCTATCCAATCTTAACTAGAAGCCTGGAAGACCCATACCGCCCATACCTCCTGTTACTGCGTTGACGCGACTACTTGCAAGCTCCTGCGCTGAACGTAAAGCCTCGTTGACAGCTGCGGTTACCAGATCCTCAAGCATCTCAACATCTTCTGGGTCAACCGCCGCGGGATCGATCGTGATGCTCCTGATCGACAGGTCGCCACCGGCAACCACCTTGACAACCCCACCTCCGGCGGTAGCCTCTGTGGTCATCTGGTTCACTTCTTCCTGAGCCTTTGCCAGATCTGCTTGCATCTTCCGTGCCTGCTTGAGCATCTTATTCATATCCATGCGATGTCCCTTTCTCTTCTCCAGATACCGTTCTGGTTATGATCTTTATTACTATACTGATGATAATCTGATTCTGATTTCAAAGATATGGTTATCAGAGCGTGTTTCGAGGTGGCTGGTACTCTTCTATGGTGATTGCAGCGCCAAAGCTATTGGCTAAGATATCCTCAATAGAGGTCTCGATGCCACCAGATTCCTCGTCCTCGATTTGAAAGACTTCGGCGTTACTGCCCGAGCTAACATCTCCACCATAACCGCAATCATCGGAACTGCTCTCGTCGTCAGTCAAAATACCACTGTTATCTGTGTTACCAGTAGTGTTTTGCGAAACCGCTTCCAGCCTTGTGTTGCTGGTTAAAGAAGGTGGACCCAGTATAAAGCTGAGTGACAAGGGCTTACCGAATACCTGCTTGACCATCTCTCGCAGGAATTCCTGATTCTCTAATCTCTCCAATGAGGTTTTCGCGAAGCCGGCCGATGTCGGCAGCTCGATCAGTAATCCGCCTGTAACGGTATTGATATGAGCTCTCGAGCCACCAAGCAGGGTAGCTATCACCCGTCTTCTAGCCTTCACCTCTCTTTCGAGGCGCACCCAGAGCTGTTGGACGTTGGCTGCATTCTCGGGATCTGAAGCCGTGTTGTCCTTATTTGATGCGCTGCCTGCCGTTGTTGGCATTACATCGTCTTTTGTTTGGGCTACCTCACTGGTTGTCATTCTCGATGAAGCGCTGGCCTCTACTGAAACGCGAGGCTCCTCAATTGACGCAGTTGAATATTCTGGATTCTTTGGCGACTGCTGTTGGACCGATTGTTGTAATGCGACTGGCGGAACAATGATTCCCTGTTCGAGAGCTTCCAGGCGTACCGCAAGTGCCTCAAGAGTCAAATCACTTTGTGGACGGGCAATACGCGTAAGCGCTATCTCCATCGACAGGCGGGCGTTTGCGGCGCTGCGCAACTCAGTTGTCAAATCGCCTAACACCAGCAAGATGTGTGCCAGGCGGTCTGGCGAGCCAAATTCTCGAGCTTGATCGCAATATAGCTCGACTTTGTCGGTGTCAGTATCCAGTATCTCTGGGAGAGCAGTGCTTTTTTCGACCATGCTGGCGACATAGATGTTGCGGATGTGTATGGTAAGGTCACGGACGAACTGGGCGATATCGGTACCGGACTGAGAGAAAGTCGCCAGCCATTCAAAGCAACCGACAATATCGCGGTCTGCCATCAAGGCTGCGATAGCGAAGAGCTGATTATCACCAACTTCTCCTAGCATATTCTCAGCTGCCGCAAAACTTACCTTGCCCCCACCGAAAACCGCTACCTGCTCCAAGGAATTGATGGCATCACGCATGCCACCTTGGGAGCGCTGGGCAATCAGGTCGAGAGCGGCAGATTCGGCCGTGAATCCCTCGATATCACAGATTTCCTGCAGTCTTTGGATTATCTGCTTCTCGCTAAGACGATGGAAGTCAAAGCGCTGGCAACGCGAGATAATGGTTGGTGGTACTTTGTGCGGATCGGTCGTACAGAGCACGAAGACAACGTGCGAAGGAGGCTCTTCCAGCGTCTTCAGTAGCGCATTGAATGCTGCCGTGGAAAGCATATGTACTTCGTCGATGATATAGATCTTGAATGTGCCTCTGGTCGGCGCGAATTGGACCCTGCCGATTATCTCCTCTCGAACGTTCTCAACACCGGTTCGAGATGCTGCATCCAATTCATAGACATCCGGATGAACGCCCTCGGATATCTCAACGCATCGACTGCAGGTACCGTCTGGATTATCGGTAGGTGCCTGCTCGCACAACAAGGCTTTTGCTAAAATGCGCGCCGTAGTAGTCTTTCCGGTTCCACGGGGCCCACAGAACAGATAGGCACTTGAGACGCTTTTTGTCACTACGGCGTTTTTCAGCGTTTGCTCGATATGCTCCTGTCCAACAACATCATCAAAAGTCTGGGGGCGATATTTGCGATAAAGCGATAAGGCCACGGAATTCTCCTTGGGTATCGATAGATTCTTTGTATCAACTCGTACGGATTGGCCTGACAGTGTAGTCGCAACACAAACCAACTGGCTCATACCCGTTCAGTTAGTATACGGCAAAACAAAGGTTTATTCACCGATTCGCTGAGGAGACGGTCAGGATTCCCGCTCGTTTGAGCCCTTAGTTGAGTCCTTGTTCAGTTTGGCCTTGATGAGACCGAGAACAGTAGGGATGAAGCTGATGACGACTATACCGATGATAACCAATTCGAAGTTTTCTTGTACAAATGGGATACCGCCAAAGAAATATCCGAGCAAGACAAATATCGTCACCCAGAGCACACCACCGATGAGATTGAATAGCATGAAGCGCCCAAAATGCATTCGCCCCAAACCCGCTATAAACGGCGCGAAAGTACGGATGATGGGGAAAAAGCGTGTCACGACTACGGCAAGCAAACCGTACTTATCAAAGAATTCCTGAGTTTGTTTGATTCGCTCTGGTGTTAGGACCTTTACGCGTCCAGAGTCGATAATCGCCTGACCGACCTTGTTGCCAATCCAGTAATTGGATGTGTTACCCAATATCGCCGCGACAGACAGCAAGATCAACAATGCAGCCAGATTAAGCCCGCCACCATCAGCCACAAATATCCCGGCCGTGAAAAGCAGTGAGTCGCCGGGTAAAAATGGGGTAACCACCAAACCGGTCTCAACGAAAATGATGATGAATAGCGGTATGTAAACCCAGATGGGGCCTAATGTGATTATCCAGTCAGCGATAAAACCACGAGGATCCCTGAGCAGGTCTATGAAGAAGTGGATTATCTCCAAGAGCTCTATCCTTTTCCTGAGCCAATCGACCTTCTCTCAGTCGATATGACTGTCGCCAGAATTCCTGTGTATCATCAAATCATAACGGGAAGGCAGAATGGACTCAGACGCTCACCAGCGGCCCCTTATGGCTGCTTCCTTCCGGACCTGACCAGGTTCGGGACATGGTGCCGTCTGAGCCCGATCTGCCTTCCCGCTCGACTAGCCTTCAACCAGTGCAGGGAAGAGCGGCTCATCGCTCTCGATGTGCGTAAGCTCAACCGTTCCTGTCAGTATGTCCACATACTGGTAGGATTGACGAGCGATGCGCCCACGCTTACGCTCGACTTCCATGATGAATAGTTGCGGGTGCGCCTGTGTGAGCACGCCTTCACATTCGATAATCCGCGAGCGACCCATATTCGCTTTGACTTTTAGTCTTTTCCCAGTACAGGTAACCAGTGTGTCATGGATTTTATCAACTAATGCGGCTTGTTGCGCAAGTTCCATTGAAGCATAACCTCCCACTTCAGCAAAAGATAGTACATTGTATCACACTCGGGTGATTATGGGGTTTTCAGTTGGATTACAGCTTAAAAACCCATACTTGGTTCGGCTGAACGGTAGCGGTTATCTCGTCACATCCATCCAGATCCTTGCTAAAGCGATAAACTCGGCGATGCTCAGCGTTTCACCTCTGATTTGCGCAGGGATATCGGCGATGCTCAGCACCTCGTCGATAACATCGCTACCTATTTCAGAAGTCGAAAAATAAGCCAACAGAGAGTTTCTGATATTCTTGCGACGTTGAAAGAAGGCTGCCTGAGCGATCTCAAAAGTCACTTCCAACAGCTCTGGCGGAAGTTGTTCTTTGCGATCGAGGCGAATCACCGTCGACTCCACACGGGGCGGTGGCATGAAATTGGCTGGGCTAACGCTGAAACTTCCTGAAGGTTGCGCCAGAAGCTGAAGCTTAACAGTGTATGCTCCATAGGACTTGGTGCCTGGAGCTGCGCTCATTCGCGCAGCGACTTCAGCTTGAACCATAACTGTGGCGCTTTGCAATGAGGACATCTGCTTGAAATACTCCAAGACGATTGTTGCCGCTACTGCATAAGGCAGGTTAGCGACCAGCTTATTTGGCATTCCCATACACATTGATTGAGAGGTAGCAGCGATCTGCTCCCGATCAACGTCGAGGGCGTCGCCGTGAATCAGCTTGAATGTGTCGACGTCTTCAGTGACATTGCCCAGCAGTGCCGGCAGCAAAGAAGCGTCCTTCTCGATTGCGATCACTCCCGCAACACGAGGCAACAAAGCGACAGTCAGCGTTCCTATTCCCGGACCAACCTCTACTACATAATCATCTTGCTGGAGGTCAGCCAGAGTCATGATCTTGCCAACTATGTTGTCTGCTATCAGGAAGTGCTGTCCCAATGATTTCTTGGTTGCCAGACCCCACCGCTCTAAGACGGCCTTTGTGGCGCGCGGAGAAGCTAACTTTGAGTGAATGGTCACGCCTTCTCGTCCACATCCTCGATTGTTTCCAACCCCATGTCATCGGCCTCTGGTGTCGTCTCATCTGGAACAATGTCCTCAGTGATCTCCTCCGTCAACCCTGCTTCTTCGATGACAAGCTCCACTGATTCCTCATCAACGTCAACATGGTTGTCATCTTCGCTATTCTTAGCGTGAAGCTTGTTGATGACAGACCGAGCGAAGGCACCACCGGCATCACGCGCTCGCTGTTCATAAGCCTTTTGCTGCGTGATGATCTTACGGATACCGGCAAGCTGCCCGGGAGTATACTGCTCAAAATCATCCTCTGCAGGCATATTCGGAACTTCTCGAGGATCTTTGAAGCCGATGAAATTATTAATCTTCTCCAGGTTGAATCCCGCAACGGCTAATGCGCTCTTGCTGATAGTGACCAGAGGCTCATGCCCATGGGGATCGGAGTAGCCACCTAACATGAAGAGCTGAGCGGGTCGTTTGGGCTGGGACTTCTCGCCCAAGATGTAATTCTTGACCCAGTAAGGCTGGAATCGGTCATACAGTGCCTTAAGCTGCGCTGGGGGTCCGGCAAAGTAAAGCGGTGAAACGATGGCAACGGCATCAACGCGATCCAATGATGCCTTGAGCTCGAGATAGTCATCGATGAATCTGCCGTTCTTTGTTTTATTCGCCAGTATGCAGATCCCAGTCTTCATGCAGCCATCGCAACCTGTACAGGGCAGTATGTTCTTCTTGCTGAGCAGGAAGCGTTGTGTGTTAGCTCCAGCGCTTCTGGCAGCACGTTCGAGCAGGTCAAGCAGTGCGACACTGGTACGGTTGCGCGGTGATCCGCTGATGAAGAGGATGTCCGGTTTGGAAACAGGCTTCTCGTTTACAGGCATTGGACTCTCCTTTATCAGAATGCTCCTGTTGACGGTCTATTGTGTTTGGCTGGTTGACACCCGTGCCACCAGTTCTGGTATAGCTTAACCTATTGGAGCAGGATGTGTCAGGTTCATGTCCTAGAGAAGAAGGTCACTGCGTTTGCGAAGATCTGTTGATAGAAGTCGACAGCATCCTGACCCTGTAGCGAGTATACCTCTGCCAGTTTCGCAGCAGTGAAGATCACATACTCTGGCCCACAGATAGTCCCTCTCAATGGGTGCGGCGCCATAAAAGGAGCGTCGGTCTCTGTCATGATCCTATCCCACTGTGTTCTGGCGGCAGCCTGGCGAACATCTTCACTCTTCTTGAAGGTTAACGGTCCCCCAAAGGCCACCTTGCAACCAAGCTCAAGGAATGGCTCCAACGTATCGTAGTCGAGGTTGAAACAATGCAACAGAGCCCCAGCAGCAGGCAAACCCTCCTGTTTGAGAATGGCAAGCCCCTCTCCGTGTGCTTCTCGAAGATGCAAGCAGATGGGCAGATCAAGCCGATGAGCCAGCCGTATCTGTTCTCTGAATACCTGTTGCTGAACATCGCGGGGGCTGTTGTCGTAATGATAATCCAGACCTATCTCTCCCACTGCCGCTGTTATCGACTGTTGGGCCAACTCAATGAGCAAATCCTCAACTCCAGAATCATAAGCACTGGCGTTGTGGGGATGACAACCGATGATGATCTGTATTTGTGGAAGCTGGCATGAATTCATGCCCCAAGCATCGAGCTGGGCGCGCGCCGCTTGCTGCCAGGCGCCAAGTTTATCGTAGGTGTAACGGGGGTCTTCTGTAGGGTCGACTACAGTAACCAGAAAATCCACGGCATGCGCCGCGCATCTCGCCAGCGCAAGGTCAGGATGATGCAGCATATCCAGATGAGTATGGGTATCAGCAAACCTGGCTCCTGCAAAAAACACAGGCGGCTCCACCAAACGATTCGAAGAATCCCTGAACAAGGTATCCCTCTGTGCCGGCGGTGGTTGTTCCTGGTTGGCTACATCCGTAGAAGCTGCATCTGTTGTGCGCATCAGAGAAATTCCTCACTCACAATATCGGAGACAACTCATTCAATGTCTTCCCGTTGCAAGCGCGGGAAAAGTGGTTCTCCTGTTTGGACCCTATTCCCAGCAGGCAACAATCCCCACTTCGCTTGAAACCCAAGGTCTTTAACACAGAGCACCTCTTCGAGTCCCAGTCGTTTCCAAACCTCGGTGGATGTCGTTGGCATCATTGGGGCAAAGAGCAATGCCATGATGCGGATAGCTTCAAGACTGTTATAGATCACAAAAGCCAAACGATCATTTGCCGTAGGAGCAATAGCGTCCGCTTCGTCAAGTCCAGAAGCTTCCATCTCGATTCTCTCTGCCGCAGCTGCCTTGGCCAGGTTCCACGGCGCGCTCTCTTCGACGTAAAGATTAGCGCGATTACAGAGCTCCATCACAGAAGATAAGGCTCCTGAGTAGTCCACTTGGTTAAAGGTACTGGAATAGCGCTGATAGAGGTCCTCCTCTGCTTGGACCAGATTGGCCAGAGGATTACCCATCTCCTCAGTCAGTTTGGCAATCGTCTTTGGCCAGAGCTCGGGTACCACGCCATTGAAATACTTCTGGGTCATATTAAATACCCGCGAGCAGAGATTGCCCCAGCTATTCGCCAGATCGGCATTGTAAACTTGGAGCATGCGCTCGATGCTGATGCTACCGTCGGCGCCAAATTGCACATCGGAAAGAAAATAGTATCGATAGGCATCCACGCCAAAGATGCGTACCAATTCACTTGGAGTCATGACGTTGCCGCGCGATTTGCTCATCTTCTCACCCTTGGTGAGCAAGAATCCGTGCGCGAAGACCTTTTGCGGAGGCTCAATACCTGCAGCCATCAGCATTGCCGGCCAGATCACGCAGTGGAAACGGATGATATCCTTACCAACAAAATGCAGCTGTGCCGGCCAACGTCTGGAAAATTCGGCCTGCATGACCGGGTCGTCGCTGCCATAACCGATTGCAGTGATATAGTTGATCAGGGCATCAACCCAGACGTAGATAACGTGTGAGGGGTCAAACGGTAAGGGAATACCCCAGTCAAAGGTGGTTCGTGAGATCGAAAGGTCCTTCAAGCCGCCCTTCACAAAGGAGACCACCTCATTGCGTCGCGTTTGTGGGCAAATGAAATCTGGGCGTTCTTCATAGAGTGCCAATAAAGGCTCTTCGAAAGCCGAAAGTTTGAAAAACCAGTTCTCCTCACAGACGAATTCCACCGGTCGACCGCAGTCTGGGCAGACACGCTGCCCATCTGTGAGCACCGTCTGATCGTCGGCAAAGAAAGTTTCATCTGGAAGACAATACCAGCCCTCATAGGTATCTTTGTAAAGATAGCCGTTCTCATACAGAGTCTCACAGAACTGTTGGACACCTTTGATGTGCCGATCTTCTGTAGTGCGAATGAAATCATCATTAGAGATATTGAGCATCTTCCAAGCCTCATGGAAGCGAGGGGCAATACCGTCCACCCACTCTTGCGGGCTCACTCCATTGGCTTCAGCTGATTGAGCGACCTTCTGACCGTGCTCATCCAGACCGGTGAGAAACCAAGTATCCTTGCCATCCATACGCTTAAACCGAGCCAGGGCATCTGCTGCTACTGTCGTGTAGGCGGTACCCAGATGTGGAACCCCATTGACATAATAGATTGGAGTGGTGAGGTAGTAGGAATATCCTGTAATATCTTGTTCTGTAGTGACTGTCATATTCGAGGCTTTCTGTTGATAGATCGTGCTTGGTTCCCATGCGTCTTTTCTACGGATTGTATCCGTCGCTTATCGCATCGTGAAGGCGTGTACTCAGGAATTGTAGCAGTTATCTATCCGTCTCGGCATATTTATCCTTGTGGATACGCTTGCTTAATCCACTCTGCTGCGGTGGTCCAATCACCAATACCACCTCGCCCCTCAGCGGCTTCTCCTTTATACGCTGTGTTATCTGCTCCGAAATCTGAGCAGCTGGTCCACGTAAAACCTCTTCATGCAACTTGGTCAGCTCGCGAGCCATCACAACCTCTCTGAGCGGAAATATCTCAGCGATACGCGCCAGTGACTTGGCGGTCCTGTGCGGTGATTCGTAGAATATCAGCACGGCGTTGAGCTGTGCTAATTGCTCTAACAAGGCTATGGCTACACCTTCCTTGCGCGGCAAGAACCCACCAAAATAGAAACCAGGTGCCTGGAATCCGCTGGCCACAAGCGCGGTGAGCAGGGCGCTTGCGCCTGGCAGCACCTCTACAGCATACCCCGCTTCACGAGTTGCAGTTACTAACTGCATACCGGGATCAGCCACACCTGGTGTCCCTGCATCGGATACGAAGACGATATGCCTTCCCAGTCGCAATTCATCTAAAACCGCAGCTATCCGCTGTTTGATGACGTTCTCGTCGCATCGTTTAACCCGCACCTTGATATCCAGATGATTGAGTAATCGAAGAGCGACTCGGGTGTCTTCGGCTAAAACCAGATCAGCATGCCTGAGTGTTTCGATAACCCGCACAGTGATGTCACCGAGATTTCCGATTGGAGTAGAGCAGATGGAGAGGACTCCTGTACCCGTTATCTCCTCCAGGCTTTCGGTATCAATCAGAGGTTGTCCCTTGCTGATAATCGCGCCGTATTCAATATCCTCTTCGGACAAACATTTTCCGTTAGCTAAGCAGTACTCGGGTGCTATCTCCAATAAAGGCGTTACCACAAACCCTCGCTCTGAAGCCAGAGGATGTGGCAGAGTCAATTCTTCGGACTCGCAGACAACACCAGCGAAGTCGACGATGTCTAAGTCAAGGCTCCTAGGCCCATTGGCGATGCCGCGTATCCGTCCGAATTCCTGTTCGATGGCCTGCAGCTCATGCAGTAATGAGAGTGGCTCAAGACCACAATCGACCAACAGGACTGCGTTGGAGAACTCAGCCTGGTCTTCTAAGTACGCCGGTTGGGACTGATAGATGCGGCTGGCCGAGAGAATCGTCACCTCGTTGATTTCGCTAATCCTACAAGCAGCAGCACGCAATGTTTCCTGCGCATCACCGAGATTCGCCCCTATAGCGATGACAGCCTGTCTTGTAGTTTGCTCCACGTGGATGTCCTCCCATCACAGGTAGCGGATTTGGATTAGGATGCACTTTAAGGAGATCGATTACGAGCCTGACTATTGAACGGCAGCCAACACCTTAAGCGCTTCGATGGTTGGAGCAATATCGTGCACTCTTAGTACTCGCGCACCCTGTGATGCCGCATACATCGCTGCAGTAACGGAGCCGACAACCCTTCTTTCAGGCTCCCTGATACCCGTAAGAGATCCAATGAAATTCTTACGAGAGTATGCTGCCATCAACGGATAGCCAATGTCCGCCAGCTGAGCGGTTGCCCGCAATAAAGCCAGATTGTGCTCGAAGGTCTTCCCAAAACCTGGGCCGGGATCGATGCAGATTCGGTCATGGGCAATACCCTCTGCCTCAAGTTCAAACGCACGCTGAACCAAGAATGCTCTTACTTCTTTGACCACATCAGTGTAGTGAGGCGTCGCTTGCATGGTCTTTGGTTCACCGAGCATATGTACGATAATCAATCCTACTGAACTACTTTTTGCGACTTCAACCATGGCTGGATCCCTGAATCCACTGATGTCATTGATGATGGCCGCTCCTTCATCAACACAAGCCTGAGCAACCTGAGCGTGACGTGTGTCAATGGAGACAATCACTCCCTCATTGGCAAGCACACGTACTACAGGTAGAACACGTGATAGTTCTTCGCGCGTGTCTACCTCCGACGAGCCTGGTCGTGTGGATTCCCCGCCAACATCAATGATGGTCGCACCCTCTGCAACCATTTGACGCGCATGTTCACAAGCAACATCAACGGCAGCGTACAAGCCTCCATCTGAAAAAGAATCCGGAGTGACGTTTAAGACACCCATAATCAGTACTTTGCTTGTATCAATCTCTCTTTCACCGCAATGCCACATCTGCAACACGCCCAATCAGTCCATCGAGTCCGTCTTCATGTCATCAACCTGAAATAACAGGCCCACTCAACCTCTAGCGAACAGCAGTATTGGCTGCAGCCTGTACCTAGTCGTACATCAATGACAAGGCTTCTGCCCTGGTGTTCTGGGACTTCTCAAAGGCACCACGCACAGCACTTGTCGTCGTCTTGACTCCCGGCTTCTTGATACCTCGCATCGACATACACAGGTGCTCTGCCTCGATGACCACCATGACACCATCAGGCTCCAGCTGCTTGACCAGCATATCCGCAATCTGTGATACCAAGCGCTCCTGAACCTGCAGGCGCTTGGCATAGACGTCGACCAGTCGTGCCAATTTGGAGATACCACAGATTCGACCACTTTTCCCCGGTAGGTAAGCCACGTGCGCCACTCCGTAGAATGGAGCCAGATGATGCTCGCAGATCGAGTAGATCGGTATGTCTTTTACCAATACCATCTCCCGATGATCTTCACCGAATGTCCGTTCAAACAATTTTGAAGGGTCTTCATCCATACCCGACAAGATCTCCTCATACATCCTCGCAACCCGCCCAGGCGTGTCAAGTAAACCTTCTCGGTTAAGATCCTCGCCAACTCCCTCAAGGATCAGGCGGACTCCCTGTTCTATTTTTTCTCGATCCATGTGTCTGTTCTTCTTTCTGATGGACGATACTCTTCTTGTTAGGCAAAGCTGTAACAATCAATGGTGACGGCTATTATTCTCTCTTTGTATCATCAGAGTCAACCTGCTGCTGCTCATCCTGCGCCGGTGGTTGCTGTGCAGGTGGTTGTTGCGCCGGTGGCTGAGGCTGCGTGGGTGGCTGTTGTGCAGGTGGTTGAGGTTGATTACCCATGAGGTCTTCGATGCTCGCGCGACCAGAGAAGACATCACTGAGGGTTACCTCCGGCTGAGGAGGTGTAGCTTGTGAGTTGATTACCGCCGTGGTCGTAGTGAGCGACAATTGCTCTTCCTCAGCAGCCCGTTTCGCGTCCTCTTCCTCTTGTTTGCGCTCGGCTTCAGCTTTCTTAGCCAAGATCTCCTCTTCGTGCTCGAGATAATCCTGCCATGTGTTGTTCAATAATGCCTCAAGTGCCTCGCCATCAACAGTCTCGCGGTCCAACAGCACCGAGACCATCAAATCCATCTGTGCAATACGCTCGTTCAATGTGGCGCGCGCAACCTCGTGCGCCTTGCTCATGATGCGCGTAACCTCTTCGTCAATGCGCTGAGCGGTAGCTTCGCTGTAATCTGGTGTCGCAGAGTAGTCGCGACCCAAGAAGACCTCGTGATTCGCCTCGCCATAGACCTGATTACCCAAAGCTTCAGTCATGCCATAGCGCGTGACCATCTGTCGGGCCATCTTTGTCGCCCTCTCCAGGTCATTTGACGCACCGGTGGTAATGTCATCGCAGAAAATCTCCTCAGCAACACGACCCGCCAAGAACACCGCAAGGTTGTCATACATGGAATTACGTGATGAGAGGAATCGATCCTCCGTGGGCAAGGACAGGGTATAGCCCAGAGCTTGTCCGCGACTGATGATCGATATCTTGTGCACCGGATCGGAATTCTCGAGAATATGTCCCACAAGAGCGTGACCTGCCTCATGATAAGCAATAGTGCGCTTTTCCTTATCGGTCATTATCCTGTTCTTGCGCTCTGGACCGGCAATCTCCCGTTCGATAGCCTCATTGAGTTCCTTCATGGTAATCAGCTTGCGACCCTTTCGCGCAGTGAGCAGCGCCGCTTCGTTCATCAGATTAGCGAGATCAGCGCCGGTGAAACCAGGTGTCAGTCTGGCGAGTCGATCCAGATCAACACTATGCGCTAATGGCTTTCCTGCAGAGTGGACCTTGAGTATCTCTTCGCGACCCTTGAGGTCGGGCCGCATGACGATAATCTGTCGATCGAATCGACCTGGGCGCAACAATGCTGGGTCAAGGATATCAACACGGTTGGTAGCTGCAATCAAGATGACGCTCTGATGGTCTTCGAAGCCGTCCATCTCGACCAGTAATTGATTGAGAGTCTGCTCGCGTTCGTCATGACCGCCGCCCAAGCCAGCACCACGCTGGCGACCAACGGCGTCGATCTCGTCAATGAAGATTATCGCAGGTGCAGCCGCTTTTGCCTGCTCGAACAGATCGCGCACACGTGAAGCACCTACACCAACGAACATCTCAACGAAGTCGGAGCCTGAGATTGAGAAGAAAGGCACTTCGGCCTCTCCCGCTACAGCTCTTGCGAGCAGGGTCTTGCCGGTTCCAGGAGGGCCTACCAACAACACACCACGGGGAATCTTAGCGCCCAGTTTCTGATACCGACCGGGGTTAACCAGGAAGTCCTTGACCTCTTGGAGCTCCTCCACAGCTTCATCGATGCCGGCAACATCCTTAAATTTCGTCTTTGGGCGTTCCTCGGCTGTCTTCTTTGCTTTCGCTTTGCCAAACTGCATCTGCTTACTGTTGGCATTATTGAATTGCGAGA
>JAAYYH010000098.1 GCA_012515495.1 Coriobacteriaceae bacterium
CAAAAAAACGGATTGCTATAGGTTACCCCAACTTGGCATTTCAATGTGGTTAAATCTTGTATTATTGAGTAATTTTCTGTACTTGAGCGTGCTACTTGTTGATATATACAATAACTGTTAATATTTATGCATTATAACCATTCACCGAGCGAGAACGACCGATGCTCTGTGCTCTCTGCCTTATCGTGCTGGTTAGCTTTCGTTGGCAATCAAACAATACTCTGTTCGCTAGACGCGCTACCTCGTCGGCTGCACAAATTTTCGAGTAATGCGAAGATTGGAGGGGTATTTTCTCGAACAGGAGCGCATACTTGTGTCTGGCAATAGCTTACTAGTACTATATGTATTGTTCTAATATTGTTATATATATAAGCCTTTTCGCATTACTAGAAATTTTGTGCAGGATTACGGCTTTTACTCCTCCAAGTTCGCATTACTTGCAATATTGCAGAAATGCCCACTGGATTCTCGCAACTTACCAAGGATTTTTGCTATTCACCTCGAAACTCTCCATGCGTACCACGAATCTCTTCGAGTCCGAAAACATCATCATTACACACTGCTTACTCTCGAGCTTACAGCTATGAGAGAAATGCAGTATCGTTGACTGGAGTTCACGAGTAATGCAGCTCGCGAGTTCGCGAGTAGTGCAGTTCGCCTACAGTTCAGTATGGGAATGCTGCAGTTAGCGAGCGTTGGGGCTAGCGAATGTGAGAGAATCAGAGAATGATCAGGAACCACCTGCGAGAGACGGATCGGGCAAATCGTCTCCAGTGTCAACCTCACCGCTTGTGGCTTCGGTTGTACCAGAAACCTGACCAGAGTTCGCCGAGGAACCCGTGCTGTTAGATCCGTTCGCGCTACCTGAACCAGCTGCTCCATTTGCGCCGATGGTGACGATTGCCTGCTCGCTGCTGACCACCTGTGCCGAAACCGGTCCCAACCATTTGGTGATCACCACATTCAGCACTCCGCCATCGCGCACGGCACGCAACGCCTCTGTTAGAGCATTTGCTAAAGCGGTGTTACCCTGCGCGACTCCCATATAAACACCCAGCGGATCACCAAGCATCTTCACGCAGGAGATGTTCTCATAGTCAACCTCTTTTGTAGCCAGAAAGGCGCCCACTACGGCATCCGCTGCGACATAGGTCACTTTGCCATCGCTGAGCTGATTGAAGGCTTCCTCCAAAGCAGGTACTGAGATTATTGTGCTATCGGGAGCTACCTGTGCTACCTGCCAGGCAGAGAGCGAGTTCTCCTGTGCCGCCACGGTTGCGCTGGCCAAAGCAGTGAGGTCTATGTCTGGAATCGAGTCTGAGAGCTGCACCATGAAAAGTGCTGGTCCATCTATAAGATATGGTCCCACTTGTACTGCTTGAGTCGACTGAACGCCACCCTTCTCAATATCCATCACCACATCTACCGTACCGGCCGCAAGCATATCGTCTGCGCTCTCACCGGCGATGTCTACTAGCTCCAGCTTCAATCCCAACTGTTCGGCAACAGCTGCAGCCAAATCAACATCGATGCCGATGATCTTGCCCTTGGATTGACCGGCAAAGGGGGCTCGGGTGGTGTCAACACCAACTTTCAGCACACCAGACTCAATGATAGTCGGAGTGTCTATGGTTGGTTTAAGAGTAATTTCCTTTGAGCCTGTTGAGCCCAGACAACCCGTGAGGGCCAATGACGCGACCAGTAATACTGTGGCCATCGATGCCGCTACCAGTGAACGAAAGCGCTTCATAGGGCTCCTATCCCGTCGCTCCAAAATCCCGCTAATCCCCAAAATCATTTGAGGATCATAGCACCTGAACTATCTGTTCGAACCCTTGCCCAGGTTCAAAATCTATCTAAATTCTGGTTCCCCCCAGCTGACCTGGTCTTTGACCCCACACTCGCATACCGGAGCTTTTGCTTGATACGATCTCACTACTCACCCTCTCGCCCAGGAGGCGATGCCTCTTCACCAGGCGGTACGACTTACCCCTAAGATGCGCCGTGCTCACGTTGAGAAAACTCAACATTTACGTGGATCCTTTAGGCCGCATCTGCCTTGGACTAGGAATCTAACCGACACGAAGACGGAAAGAACCGCAACCACAGACCCGGGGGGAACATTCGAATTTTACCAGAGGCTGCTACTTCTCACCACACCCGAGCAACTACTGCCACACGAATGTCATCTACGCCTGCTTCCAGCAGAGCTCGCGCTGCTGCCTCCATGGTTGCTCCTGTTGTGAGAACATCGTCAATCAGCAGCAATTTAGCCGGCAGCGAAGATCGCGGCTGCGCTCGTGATGGGGCGGACGGCTGTGAAGGTGATCGCGGCTGATTGGACTGTAAGGCGTCTGAGCGAACTGCAAACGCAGCATTGATGTTGCTTTCACGAGCTGCTCTGCCCAACAAACGCTGATCGACTACCTCACACTTGTCCAAAAGATGCATCACCGGCAAGCCCGTGATGTTAGCCAACTCAGAGGCAGCATCTTGCATATGATCGAAACCACGACGTCTGATTGCGCGGTTATCTGCGGGAATATAGCCGAGGGCATTAGCCCACAAGAGCCAGTCTGCTGGAATCACCTGATAGAGGAGATGTGCCATCAGAGCAGACAACCGACGCTCATGCTGATCCTTGTATTCTTTTACCAACCGTACCGCAACGCCATCGTATTCCAGAGCGGCAACAGCTGCACAGAAACTGAGCTCGCAGAAGCCCTGACTGTCATAGCATTCGGTGCAGAGGATCTTGCCATATGGCGCCCCACAGCGGGGGCATGCCATAAGCTGGTCAATCCGCGGCAACTCATTGTCGCAACGAGAACAGAGCAGCACTCCGATCTTGTCACAACCAATACAACGGGTAGGCCAGAGCAGCTCCAAAAATCCCCCGGCGATCTCTGGAAGCAGGTTCCTGAAGGTGTTCATACGGAGAGCGTAGTGCTTAGACCGTAAGTATCCACAAGGAGAGACTGAGGGGAACTTGAAGCGATCTTGAGCGGAGATTGAATCGAGCTTAAGCTAGCCCAAATGCAACCTTAAAGCAAATCGAAATCGCCATCGCTGTTGGGAGAGAATACGCCCTTCTCGGTAATGATGGCAGTTATCAGACGCGCGGCGGTAACATCGAAGGCTGGGTTATAGACCATCACGCCTGGAGGAGTAGTCTTGAACCAAGCGTCAAAGCTGTAAGCTCCACCTTTGCGTGAGAGCAACATCTGGTGACCGTTCTTCAATTTCAACTCTTTCTCACCAGACGCTGTAAGCGTATCAAGGGCACGTACCGCATCGTTGTTGTCGGGCAGGATGATGCCAGAAGCATTGTTGCCTTCCATCTCGCGTGGATCGCGCTGCTCAATCGGTATCAGGCTGCCATCGGCAAGGGTACTGTCGATTGTCGAAGAGGGAGCACAGACATAGAAGGGGATATTATACGCGCGAGCCAGTTGCGCAAGCGCCAAGGTGCCCACCTTGTTGGCCGTGTCACCGTTTGCTGCGATGCGATCGGCTCCAACCAGCACAGCATCGACCCAGCCTTGTGCCATCACACTGGCAGCCATGCTGTCGGTGATCAGAACATTAGGGACTCCTGCAACGCTTAACTCCCACGCTGTGAGTCGCGCGCCTTGGTTGAGCGGACGAGTTTCGGTAACCCAGACATGCGAGATCCTGCCCTGGTCAAACGCGGTATAGACAACTCCCAAAGCCGTGCCAAAGAACACGGTAGCCAGCGATCCCGCATTGCAGTGCGTGAGTACGCGTGATCCATCTGCCAACAACGGAGCTCCCACGGCGCCAATCGCTCGGTTGGTGGCCTCATCCTCTGTCGCCATCATTTGCGCATACTCAACGATTGCCGCCTTGAGGTTGACGAGCAGGTCAGGTGAACCGTCGTCCGAACCATCAATCGACCTGTAGCTCGAACCGTCGTGCTCGGCAGCGTAACTGTGCGCGAAATCGCGCAGTCGGTTAGCGCCCCAGGCCAGATTGGCAGCAGTAGGCCGAGCAGAAGCGACTCTGTCGGCGGCTATATCCAATGCGGCAAGATACTCCTCCACCGCGGTGTGATTTGATTCATTCTCACTCCACAAGGCCAGAGCCATAGCCGAGCCTACGCCAAGAGCAGGCGCGCCTCGCAAGGCCAAGGTCTTGATCGCTAGGATCACACCCTCCAACGTACGGCAGACCAAGACGTCGCCCTGCAGTGGCAAGCGCGTCTGATCGATGATGTAGATACCGGCCAGTCCATCGGCTTCGTCATATTGCCACCAGATCGTGCGTGGCAGTTTGGTCAGATCGGCACGCGGCTGAGCGTCTGTTGTTGTAGCGTCTGTTGTTGTAGCAGCTGTGCTCGCGCTCGGCAGCTCGGATATTGTTGTGTCGGCGACTGCCTGCGGTTGCGCGTCCGCCTGCGGCTCAGCGCTCAGCACTGCGCTCGCGCTCGTGTCCACCTGTGACCTCTCATCGGCCATTAGACGGTACCCATCTGCCAACTGCGCAGGTACTGCTGCTGTTGCTCGGTGAGTTCGTCGATTACCACTCCCAGACTGGCTAGCTTGAGGGCGGCGATGTTGTTATCGATATCATCAGGCACCGCATAGACCCGCGGCTCAAGTGTCGCCGCCTGCTTGAGCATATATTCCGCGCAGAGCGCCTGGTTGGCAAAGCTCATATCCATCACCTCAGCTGGATGCCCTTCGGCTGCCGAGAGGTTGATCAACCTGCCTTCGGCCAGCAGGATTATCGCCCTGCCGTTGGGCATCAGGTACTCGTCTACCAGCGGTTTAAGCTCACGTTTACTAGTACAGTTCTGCTCGAGCCAGGGGATGTTGATCTCGGAATTGAAGTGTCCCGAGTTGCAGATGATCGCGCCGTCCTTGAGATTGACGAAAGCTGGCTCGTCGATGACGTTGATGTCGCCGGTCACGGTGATCCAGATATCGCACTCACGCGCAGCCTCAGCCGCCGGCATCACGCGATACCCATCCATGTGCGCTTCGAGTGCCTTGAGCGCATCGACTTCGCAGACTATCACCTGCATACCCATGCCCGCAGCCCGCAGTGCTACTCCCCTGCCGCACCAGCCATAACCGCTAACCACCAGCGTGCGACCAGCTAATAAGCGATTAGTAGCCCGAACTACACCATCCAGTGTGGATTGACCGGTACCATAGCGGTTGTCGAAGAAGTGCTTGGTGCGCGCATCGTTGACGGCCACGATAGGATACTTGAGCTCACCATCGGCTGCCATGGCTGCCAGACGGATAACACCTGTCGTAGTCTCCTCGGTACCGCCGACGATACCAGGCAGCGCATCCGTTCGTTGTGCATGGATCCGTCCCACCACGTCGGCACCATCATCCATGGTGATCTGTGGCAGATGGTCGATAGCCGCGTCAATGTGATCGTAATAAGTAGTGGTGTCCTCGCCTTTGATGGCATAGGTGCGTACACCGTAGTGCTTCACCAGCGCCGCAGCTACATCGTCTTGTGTCGA
>JAAYYH010000099.1 GCA_012515495.1 Coriobacteriaceae bacterium
CACTGGTGATTATCAACACCAAGATAGTTGCAACATAGGGAATCATGTCGTAAATCTGAACAGGAAGCCCCGGAATACTAACGTACATACGCATGATCATCAATCCACCAAAGATGACAGCCATCAGGATGCCACGCAACGGACTCCACGTGGCAAAGATCACCAATGCTACGGCAAGCCAGCCATAGCCGCTCACGCACCCGTGCACCCAGACTCCCGAAGTGGTTACCATGCTCATATACATACCGCCAATACCGCAGATACCACCACCTATGACTGTGGCCAGATAACGATACTTAGTGACGCTGATACCCGCTGCATCTGCCGCTGCGGGGTCTTCTCCTACGGCTCTGAGGTTTAACCCAACGCGCGTGCGCATTAGAAACCATGCCATGATTACCGCCAGAGCAAGAGCAAAATAGACCATCCAGTTATACGAAAATAACAACTGGCCCAGTACTGGAAGGTCGGACAGTATTGGTATCTGCACGGGAGCGAAAGCAGCCTTGGTCACGGAGCTTACAGCGACATACCCGCCGGCCTTAAGACCAAAGTACTCGCCGAAGAAGTTCCCGAAACCGGTACCGAATATCGTTAGCACCAGACCGGTTACATTCTGATTAGCCCTCAGGGATACCGTCAGGAAAGCATAGATCAACGCACCAAAGGCTCCGGCGATGAATGAGACCGATACTGCGATCAAAGCCGATATCATCCCAGTTGGCGTCATACCTGCGGCAAGCATCGCCTGCTCGTAAGAATACGACCCAACCAGACCGGTGATGGCTCCCATGAACATCATGCCTTCGACGCCGAGATTAAGGTTGCCTGATTTCTCGGTGAGTATCTCTCCCAAAGCTCCGAGCAGCAATGGCGTGCCGGCAAGTACAGCTGCTACTGTCAAGGATGTCGCCACATCAAGCATTCCCGGGCTCCTTCCCTGCAATGATATCGGGCTCGGGCAAAATACCTGTTGGATCAACAACCACTGGCACTGGTTCCACTACATCTGGCTCTTGGTCTGTTTTTGGACTAACATCCTTCGGTTCTTTTCCTCTGATGACCAGACGATATCGAATGAAGAATTCGCAGCCGAGCATGAAGAACAGGATGATGCCTATCAATAAATCGGCTGCTGCCCCAGGGATCTTGTAGATGGTTTGGATGGTATTCGCGCCACGTTCCAGCATGGCGATGAACACTGCAACCACCAGCATACCAAAGGGATTCATCATCGCCAGCCAGGCAACGGTGATAGCCGTGAAACCAACTCCGCCGGCCGTCCCTTCGGTGATGGTGAAATCTGCTCCGGCAAACTGCAACATGCCCACCAAACCACACAATGCCCCCGAAAGGAACATGGTGCGCATAATCACTCGTTTGACATTTATCCCCGCATAACGCGCGGTATCTTCGCTTTCTCCCACAATCGCGATCTCGTAGCCATGTTTGGTCTTGTTGAAATATAACCAAGCTACCACTACAATCACCAGCGCTAGGATCCAGCCCCAATGTACGCCTAACACCTGTGTCAGGCGAGCGTCCGAGCCAATCATCGGCATCTTGGGAAAGCTGCTGCCGGATGCCTTCCAAGGGCCATTCATCAGATATTTGACGAATGCAAGAGCGATGTAGTTGAGCATCAGTGTGAACAGGGTTTCATTTGTCTTCCACTTGGCTTTAAAAATTGCCGGTATCAGACCATAGAGCCCACCAGCAAGCATACCGGCAAGCATCATCAAAGATATCAGGATCGGTTTTGGAAAGTACTGGGCAGTGAAGAAACCAAAATAACCTGCGGCAATCGCGCCAGCCAGGATCTGTCCCTCGCCGCCGATGTTCCAAAATTTCATCTTGAACGCCAAAGCTAGCGCAATCGCAGTGATAAGCAAGGGCACTGCCAGCTTGATGGTTTCACGAATGACAGTTGGCGACCCCCAGGCACCAATCACCATATCCCTGTACACGAAAACGGGATTATGACCCAGGGCCAAGAGAAGAAGACCGCCTGTTACCAGCGCCAGGATAAATGCTATACCACGGTAGAGCCATGCCCTACGGGGAGAGATGTCATCGCGCTTCACCATGCGTAGCAGAGGTTCTTTACGCGCTCTGGTCTTCTGGCTCACAATGAGGACTCCTCGTTTTCGGCAACCTGGACCATCATCAAACCAATATCTTCCTTTGTGACTTCCTTTGGGTCGACTATTCCGCTGACTCTGCCTCCGCACAAGACCATCAAGCGATCAGATATCTCCATCAGGACATCAAGATCCTCGCCGATGAAGATAACCGCAACACCTTGTTGCTTTTGCCAATTGAGAAGATCATAGATCTTGTACGAGGAATTGATGTCCAGCCCTCTGACTGGATAGGCGACGATGAGAACGCTGGGATTTTGGGCTATCTCGCGGCCAAGCAGGACCTTTTGCACATTACCGCCTGATAAGCGACCAACTATGGCATTTGGACCTGTCGCATGGATCTCAAGCTCATCAATCATCTTATCGGCGAGCTCTTTGGGTTTCTTGCGATCCACAAACATGCCGCCATTGTCCTTGTAGCTTCTGAGCATCATGTTATCCGTGATGTCCATGGCGGCTACCAGACCCATCCCAAGCCTATCCTCAGGAACAAAAGCCATCGATATGCCCTTGCGTGATATCTCGTCGGGCTTCAGTCCAAGCACACTCTCTTTGACCGGGGTACCTTCGAACTCGCCGCCAAACAAGACTGCTCCGCCAATTGCCGGATACAGCCCCGCGATTGTCTCGCAGAGCTCCTTTTGCCCACTGCCCGCGATACCGGCAACACCGAGTATCTCTCCGCCATAAGACGAGAAGCTCACGTCATCGAGTACCTTGATGCCATCGGCGTTGAGACAGGTAAGACCCACAACTTGGAGCTTTTCCTGACCACGTTCCATCTTAGGTCTGTCTATCTTTAGGCTGACCGGTCGGCCGACCATCATCTCGGTGAGCTGGTCCTTAGTGGTTTTCTCGGTATCGACCATCGCGACGAATTCGCCTTTTCTCAAAACCTCGACTCTGTCTGAAACCGAAAGTACTTCTTGAAGTTTATGTGTGATGATGATAATGGCTTTGCCGTCTGCTTTCATGTTCTTCAGAACGATGAAGAGTTTTTCGGTTTCATGTGGTGTCAGCACTGCTGTTGGCTCATCCAATATCAGGATATTCGCACCACGATAAAGCACTTTGATGATCTCAACGGTCTGTTTTTCTGAGACCGACATATCGTAGACTTTCTTTGCCGGATCGATCTCAAAACCATACTGTTGAGCCAGCTGTCTGACCTCGGCGTTTAGTGCTTTCCTGCTGAGAGAGAGGCTGCCTGGCTGTCCTAAGATGATGTTCTCGGCAGCTGATAATACGTCAACCAACTTGAAGTGTTGGTGGATCATGCCAATACCCAGATCGAAGGCATCTTTGGGTGATTTGATGGTTACTTTCTTCCCATGGACATATATCTCACCATGATCGGGAAAATAAATGCCAGAGAGCATATTCACCAGCGAGGTTTTGCCACTGCCGTTTTCTCCCAACAGCGCCAAAATCTCACCTTGTCGCAGCTGAAGGCTGACATCGCGGTTTGCGCAGACGTTTCCAAAGGACTTCGTGATGTGCTCCATATTGACGGCGAGCTCATCATCCCTGCTTGCAACGGGATCTCTCGTCTCAGCCTGCCCTGATGCCCGGGCTGCGTCAGCCAATCACTGCCTCCTCTCTCCTGCGCATGTCAGTGTCCACCCAGAGACCTCTCAGCAACCATCTCAGATAACGTATCAGAAATCCAGCCGTACAAATCGATTTAAAAAGAGCGGAGCTATCAGACATGACAGCTCCGCCTCATCTTTCAGTGCGATGAACACATCAGCTTGCACTATTCTAGCACGGTGCAGCCTGGTATTACATAGTTCCAAGAGGGAGCAGACGCTGCTTCCTGCTCGGGGAAATGGTCGCCTGCGGCAACTGTGATCGAAACCGGCTTACCATCAAAGTCGAAGCCTTCACCGGTCAGTGGGCCGGCAAATACCTTCAACTCGCCAGACTTGATAGCCTTGGCGGCTTTATCGATGGCCTCCTGGGTTCCAGGCGCGGCAATCGCGGTATTCAACGGTGAGAGGAACACGGCATCATCGGCCAGACCTTTGCACCAATCGGTGGGGATTTCTTTGCCATCGAGGACAGACTGGACAGCTTCGGTGACATAGATGCCCCAGTCGATACGAGCAGAGATCAGAGAAGCCTTGGGGGCAGCAGAAATCATATCGTTGTTATAACCTACCTGCCAAACTCCGTTATCCTCAGCTGTAGTGGCGGGAGCGGTGGAGTCGGAATGCTGTGAGATGACGTCACAACCCTTCTCGATCAGGGCCTTGGCAACCTGAGACTCAACGGTGGGATCATTCCATGAGTTAGTGTACATGATCTGCATCGTCACGTCCGGATTAACGCTCTTTGCGCCAAGGTAGAAGGCTGTGTAACCACTGATAACCTCAGCAAAGGGGAAAGCTGCGACATAACCGAGCTTGTTGGTCTCAGTCTTCAGTCCTGCAGCGATTCCAGCGAGATAACGCGCCTCATAGATGGAGGCGAAATAGTTATGCATGTTGGGTAACTCCGAGCTGGCTGCCTTATAGCCAGTGGCATGGCAGAACTGGACATCAGGATACTCTTTTGCGACTTCCAAGACATAATCTTCAAACCCAAAGCTGGTTGCGAAGATGATATTGCAGCCTGCGTCTACGAGCTCACGCAGCGCGGTGTCGCATTCGGCACCTTCCGGTACATTGAATTTGTTGATGATCTGGCTATCAGATAGACCGAGGGCTTGCTGCATCTCCTTGGTGCCTACATCATGATTGTAGGTGTAGCCCATATCACTTGGATCGGAAATATGGACGAATCCAACCTTCACTGTCTCCTTGGTGATACCGGCACCTGCAGCTGCGGGCGCAGCTGTTCCGCCGCTTGATGCAGGCTTCGAGCTTCCGCAGCCTGTCAGCAACAGTGCCATCATCATGACGACTGATAGCAGCACGACAACTACCCTTTTCCTCATTACACTCCTCCTAAGATCGCCTTGCTTAACGATGCGTCATCCTCCATGAGCTTATTGCGGTTCAAATCGTCTCCGCAAGCACACCAACACAATCGAAGTACGCTTCGCATGAGGAAGGCCAAACCGACTGTGAGAGTGTACAGAAACACGATACAGCATTTGAGGGGCTTAAAGCAGATTGATCCTTAAAAGGACTGATATTCTGGCGGATAATCTTCGGTTAAAAGGTATGCTCCCCCAGCGTGATCAGAGACATTTTCATTCGCGTCTATTCCAGCTCCATACCTAAGAAGCGCTCTGCGTTGTGCCAGAGCATTTTTTGGTATGCGGCTGTTGAGAAACCGAGAGATCTAAAGGTCTCCAACTCAATCGCTGGATTCCACATTGGGTAATCGGCCCCGAAGAGAATGCGATCATAGCCGTAGTGCTCAATCAGTTCGATACTACGACGTTGCCCCAGATACATCATCGAGCTGGAGACGTCAAAGAAGCAGTGTTCGTGTTCCAGATACTCAAGGGCCAAATCGGGAATCGACCAACCGCCCAGATGCGCGGCGTTGACGGTAAGGTTGGGAAACTCGTGAAGTACTCTCTTGAGTCGATGTGGATGCGAATAATCGTAGCGATAATCTCCGGTATGGAAGATGATCGGCAGGCGGCCTTCGATGTATTCATAGAGTTGCATCAGGCGTGGATCGTCAAGGTTGACTCCTTGAGAATCGGGGTGCAGTTTGAAGCCCTTGAGTCCGAGCTCAATGCAACGCTCAACCTCTGTGGGGATGTTAACAAAATCCTGATGCATGGTAGCGAAACCGATGAGGTTGTCATGTTCTTTGCACTGCTCGGCGATAAAATCATTGATACTCATAACTTGGTCGGGCTTGAGCGCCACTGAGTGCACCACGTTATGGGTGATTCCACTTCCAGCTTCTGCCTTCAACAAACCACTCAGAGTCCCCGCACCAGACATCTGCACATTGTAGAATCGCCCGACACCTTCAACTGCCTTTTGCGCGATTTTGTCGGGATAGATGTGTGTATGGATATCAACTACACTCATCAAAGCGTTCCTTCTGTCATTGTTGCTCTATCTTCTCCCTCGCCTCAATCTTCGTTACTATTCAGACCCGTGCTGCACGAGCTCTTATTTTTCTGCGATCACGATCTAACATAATCAGTCCGATAATCACACTGGTCACACAGAGAACCACCAAGGCTGCTGCCCAAACTGCCGCACAACCCATCCAGAATGGCAAAGGCAGCGCACAGATGAGCAATGAGTCATACGAGAAGGTCCAACTACCTTCTGCAAAGAACAATCCGTGCATCGCTGTGAAAAGTGAGTTGAAGTCCATTATCCCAATTGCAGCGATCAGTAATGCAAGAATCAGCGGGATCGCTCCGCCAACGGCAATTACCTTTGCTAAGCCATTGACGCCCTTCTTCGTATACATCCAAGTTAACAAGGCAGCTGCGATCACGATCAATGCGATAGTGACGAATTCCACCGTGATGAATACCCCCCGCACATCAAGCAGATGGCTGATAACCTCTGGGGTAAAGGCGATGCGTTCATCATCTCCAATTGGCAACTTGGCTGCGTCATCACCAAGCGAGAACGCTCGGGTTTGATCTGCGATTTCCACCAGATAGTCATGTGGAAGTCCGCTGGTTTCGGTATCTACATGGGCAGCAGCCAGATTATGCGTCACCGCTGGAGTCAAGACCACCATGAAGGAGAGCCCAATCAGTGCCACTGACACCACAAGTACGGCTAAGACGTGTACGATCCGCTTCACCGTCAGTACCTGACACGCCAGAAAGTCAGGCCGTGAGCTGGCGCTGTTTGTCCAGCCGCTCTACGGTCTCGAGCAGCCAATACCTCGATAAGCCACTGAGGATCACGATTGCGAAGACCAATCTCCACCAGACTACCCGCTATCACGCGAATCATCGAATGAAGGAAGGCATTTCCCACTACCCTGATCACCACGCACTCTTCGCCTAGATGTTCAGCTCCAAACAGTTGGAGCTGCCTCACCTCACGCATAGTGGTTTTTCCTTCGGCCGACTTTGCGACGCAGAATGAGGTGAAGTCATGCTCGCCAACAAGATGAAGAGCAGCCTCTTTCATGGCGGTAACATCGAGTGACTGCTGCGTTGGTATCCACCAGGCGAATCGAGCCAGGAATAGCGGTTCAATCTGGCCGGGAACAAGTCGATAGCGATATTCACGCTCTCTGGCATCAAAGCGCGCTGAGAAACCCGCTATCTTCTCGTCAACTCGGCGAACCACAATCCCCTCGGGGGTAAGCGCGTTAAGGGATGTGCGGAGCTTATCTAATGAGCGCTCGCGGACCTCTTGCTTTGTAACTGCAAAGGAAACCACCTGGCCAAGCGCGTGGACGCCTGCATCGGTTCTTCCGGCACCCGTGGTAACCACTTCACGACGCAAAAGCACCTGCAGCGCGCGCTCCAATTCACCTTGAATAGTTGAGTGTCCATGCTGGCGGGCAAAACCACAGAAATCCCTTCCATCATAGGCAACGGTCAAGGCTATTGAAGCATCGAATTGAGTTTGCTCGCGATTCAATATCGCTATGGGGTGTGCGGCGTTATCCGCGCTATCAGCGGTTTCCTTGTCGATTAAGATGTCCTCTTCTTTGCCGTTGGACTCTAATTCCACAATCTCTACACTCCCAGTTCATTCGTTCTTGATTATTACCAAGTATATTGGTTGTACGCGAAAAGGTCATCCCCTCCTATTTCGCGGCTGTGTGAGAGACTCGGATTCGCACAGTATGACGCAAACATGTGCGTCGCATCCCCTCCTTGTAGGAAGACCCGGTCCCTCCACCGGGTCTTCCGCTTTTTTACTCAGGTTCGGCTATAGGAGCTTAGGGGGCAGATTGGGACCTATTGCTCCATCTGCTTTCGTAGATGAGTTGTCCATCGCTTCAGGGTGTCGTCACTGATAGCATGCTCCATCAGGCAGGCTTCCTCAGCAGCTACCTGAGGCTTGACGCCTAAAACGCCTACCAAGAACTTGTAGATAACCTGATGCCGCTCCAAAACGCCTTCGCCATAGGCAACACCCTCAGTTGTCAGAGTTATATCTCCATAGTAAGGCTGCTCGGCTAATCCTGCTTGCTTGAGATTGGTGATGGCTTTATTGACGCTGGCCTTGGAAACCCCTAATTTAGCAGCCAAATCAACAGAGCGTACTGCCCCTCCACTGGTAGTGCTCAACTCATAGATCGCCTCCAGATAGTCTTCACTAGAAGCAGTCAGTCTATCATTCGCTGTACTGGATTCCATACGAATACCCCCTAGTACTCATCTCTTGAGGACGTTTTATCACTGCTCGTCTCGTTCTTCATCTCACATTTCAACTCAGATTCCGTCTTACAACCTTCGCAATCTGTGCGAATACCATACTTCTCCAAGTCACATCCGGTGCAACCGGCGCAACAGCCGGGCATTTGATCGCCCTTTTTTCTTCGTACGATCCTGAACACGATTATCGCCACAGCTAGAAGCACAATGACAATCGCGATGAAATCTCCCACCACACACCTCTTTCTAACGATGGAGGCTGATGTTATGGCCTCAAGTGCTTTTGCGACAATACGTTGTTCCTCTTTCCAGCAGTTTACACAGACGCGCAAGTATCGCTTCGAGAGTACTGCCGCAAGCGGCCTGTCAGCCCAATCCCAGCAAGCGTCCTCCCTGATAGAAGACTAAAGCTACCAGATAGGCAGCCCCAGTCGAATAGCCAGCTTGGAACAGCGTCCATTTAACCGAATTGAACTCCTTGCGCAGTGTGGCAACCGTGGCCACACAAGGCACATATAGCAAACAGAAGACCATGAAACTGAAGGCAATCAGTGGGGAGAAACCTCCCGCAGTTAGAATCGCGGCTGTCAAGCCACCTTCCTCAAGTGCGGAATCTTCACCTACGCCAAAGAGAACACCCAGCGTTCCAATCACAGACTCCTTGGCAACGAAACCGGTGAGGATTGCCACCGAAGCCGTCCAGAAACCAAAGCCCAGTGGCGTGAATAACGGCGCAATCAAGTTGCCTATTCCCGCAAGGATGGAATCCTCGATGCTCTCAACCATACTAAATCCTCCGGCTACGAAGCCAAAATTGGAGAGGAGCCAGACTACTACACACATCGCGAAGATGATCGTCCCAGCTCGGAATAGATATCCCTTGAACTTATCCCAGAGAGTCAAGGCGACCGAACGCGCCCGCGGAGCACGATAACGAGGAAGCTCGATAACGAACTGCGAAGACTCCCCTTTAAAAACCAGTTTCTTGAGCAGGATCCCCGAAAGCAAGGCGACAACGATGCCGATCAGATACATACCCCAGACAATCAGATCGGTGCTGGACGCGAAGAAAGCACTGGCGAATACCAAGAATATCGGCACTCTGGCGCCACAGGACATAAAGGGCACCAGCATCAAGGTCAACTTTCGATCCTCATCGGTTTCCAATGTACGACAGGCCATTGCCGCAGGCACCGTGCATCCAAATCCCATCAGCATGGGAAGAGCGCTCTTACCTGAGAGCCCAAATCTTCTGAATAGCCTGTCCATGACAAAAGCTGCTCGTGCCATGTAGCCGCAATCCTCAAGCAATGTTAAGAACAAGAACAGCAGCAGGATCTGTGGCACAAAGCTCAAGACCGCGCCAACACCGCCAATCACTCCGCCCACAACCAGGCTCTCCGCCCAGCTTCCCTGTACAAAGAGAAGGCTGGCACCGGCACTGATCAAACTCACCAGCTCTTCTGCCAGACCCTGCAGCCAGACCCCAGGACTGGGCAGCCCTTCAATACCGAACAACGATTCACTGAAAGTTAGATGGAACATCGTCAACATCACTAACAGGAAGATCGGGATTGCCCAGATACGATGCGTTATTATCTTGTCGATCTTGTCAGACGTATTGAGGACAAGGTCAGGCTTTTGGGAAACTGCAGGCGGTTCTAGATCAATAATCTGCTTGTGCATAACAGATTCCTCGTGAGTGGAAGCCTCGGTACTTGATGCCTGCCTGACACGTGCGCCTTCGCCTTGCAGTTCAGGTGCTTGTTCACACGCAGCTGAGATTGATTCTGCGGCTACGATATCCTCAAGCATGCGTTGTCGAAGACTGGCGTCACTGTCAGTTCCATCGTGCTTCCAGCCACAGCCTTGTCCCCTTTGGTGCTGTGCGCGTCGACCGCGATGTCTGTGTTGGCCCCGCTGTCCGTGCTGACCCCGTTCGTGTACTACATGATGGATGAACTGATAACGTGCCTCGGCGAAAGCGGTGCAGAGTAGTGTGTGCTCGGCTTCGAAGTTTGACTTGAGTTCGTCAATCTCCCGCATAGTCTTCTCGTCTAACGTCAGATGCCTGATTACCAGATCATCAGACTCCAGTACTTTTATGGCAGTCCAGTGTATGGGGAAACCCGCGGCAGTGGCGTCGCCTAGATGGTGTTCTTCCTTAAGGTGTCGTTCTAACAAAGCCTCAACTTTTGCTATCAACCGTTCAAGATGCGGATTGGGCAATTCGTGACGACGAGGAGCACGCGCTTCATCAAGGGCCACGATCAATTCGCTGATGCCCTTCTTTCGCGCTGCTGAGATGGGGATTACCGGCACACCAAAGTCACGAGAGAGATGCTCTGTGTCAATGTTGACGCCTTCTCGCTGCACTTCGTCCATCATATTCAAGGCAATAACCAGTGGAACATCCAACTCCATGAGCTGCACACTCAGATAAAGGTTACGTTCGAGATTGGTTGCATCAACGATATCTATAACCACATCGGGACGCTCATTGACAATGTAATCTCGAGCGATGATCTCTTCCATGGTGAATGGTGAAAGTGAGTAGATGCCGGGAAGATCGATAAGGTCCCCTTCGCCATACTGGGACCTGATCTTACCTTCTTTTTTCTCAACAGTGACACCAGGCCAATTACCCACATGCTGGTTTGCCCCAGTCAGCTCATTGAAGAGTGTTGTCTTGCCGGCATTGGGATTGCCTACCAGCGCGATCCTTCTTTTTGTGTTCTGAGCTGCTGCCACTGCTGTTCTCCTCGCTACATCCATCGCGGACATTTAGTCTATCTTGACTTGCCTCACGTCTTGTGGGAAACCCAAAAATTAGCCATGTATAACTTATCGGTCGAAAAAATGGCATCTCTGCCCAAGTCATACGTCAATCTACTTCACTCCACTATCAAGCTACGAGCAAGATCGTCGCCTATTGCCAGTCTGGAATTCTTGACTTCTACTATCAGTCCCGCCGCTGTTCGGGATATCACGTTCACAGTCTGTCCTGGCACCAAGCCCAAGGCTTCCAACTTATTACGCATTTTAAGCGATGCCTCACAGCCTGCGATTGTATAGTGTTCCCCCGCTTTCGCCGTGTTCAACGTCATTGACAATCCTTTCGGTAACCACATGGAAGCCAGTTTATCCATCCGGGAGGCATACTATAGCACCATAAAAGTTAGCTGTCACGTACTTTTTTGTGATGAGAAGCATCTTCTGGTTCTGTGGCCGGTTTCTCAGATTACCTTTTTGGCGAACTTCAGAGAATTAACGTACTGCTCAACGGTTGTTTCTCACACCCGTAATCTTGCCCAAAATCACTGTGACGATACTGATGATAATCGAAGCCAGCAGTGCGCTCCAGAAGTTATCGATGTAGAAATTAACGCCAAACAGACCGTTTCCCAACCATGCGGCGATATAGAGAACCACGGTGTTCACTACCAGAGCGAAGATCCCTAGAGTTAGAATCGTGATTGGCAACGAGATGAATTGTAAGATTGGACGGATAATGGCATTGAGAAAAGCCAATACTGCAGCGAGTATTGCTATCGAAAGATAAACGTTTGCGCTCCAAAGTTCAATTCCTGGTACTATCCAGACTGCCAGCGCGATGGCGACAGCCGTGATAAGCCAGCTGATTATCAGTCTCATGCTTCCCCCTCGCTTTCACTGTTGTGCAAGAAGAGCTTCAGTTGCAGCAATCCTAGCGCAGATCGTGAATAGCTGACAGGCAATCGCAAGTTCGTCAACGGATGGATACGTGGGTGCAATACGGATGTTACGATCCAACGGGTCGTTACCATACGGATAGGTGGCTCCGGCACCGGTCAATGTCACACCTGCCTCTTTCGCCAGCGCAACCGTACGCTTAGCCGTATTGGCCAAACCATCAAATGAGATGAAATAACCGCCCTTGGGATGGGTCCACTCCCCTACACCCAGGTCACCCAGCTGTTCGTCCAAAATCGAGAGCACCGTTGAGAATCGCGGCGCAAGCAGGGCTGCCTGCTTTTTCATATGCGCTCTGACTCCATCAATGTCCCTCAAAAAGGCTACGTGTCGAAGCTGATTGATCTTGTCGGGACCGATGGTCTGAAATGCCATTTGCTTGGTGATCTCAGCGAGATTGCTCTGGGAACTGGCGAGAGCGCTGATTCCCGATCCAGCAAAGGTTATCTTGGATGTGGATGCGAACATATACCAGATATCCGGATTGCCTGCCGCGTCACAGGCTTCTTTGAGGCTTAGCAGCACATCTCCGGGTTCCACAAAATCATGTACTGCGTAGGCGTTATCCCAATAGATCCTGAAGTCCGCAGCAGCGGGTTCGAGCGCGGCAAAGCGGCGCACCGTCTCTTCTGAATAGGTGATACCCTGAGGATTGCTGTACTTGGGCACACACCAGATGCCCTTAACGCTATCGTCATTTTCCACATACTGAGTGACAAGATCCATGTCAGGACCTTCAGAAGTCATTGGAATGGTTATCAGCTCGATACCAAAATTCTCGGTCACCGCGAAGTGACGATCATAGCCCGGCGCAGGGCAGAGGAATCGCACTTTGTCAAGCTTGCACCAAGGTGTTGAGCCCATTACCCCGTTCGTCATCGAACGCGCTACAGTGTCATACATGATGTTCAGCGACGAATTACCTAATACGATGGTGTTGCTCGCAGGCACTTCCATGATCTGAGCCATCAGCTCGCGTGCTTCCTTGATACCAGTCAGACCACCATAGTTGCGTGTATCTGTTCCTTCTGAGTCATTCATCGCTTGAAAGCTGTTGATGGCATCCAGTATGGGCATACTCAAGTCGAGCTGCTCAGATGACGGCTTGCCTCGAGCCATGTTCAGCTTAAGGCCGCGAGCCTTGAACTCCAGAAAACCTTGATATAGGCACTCCTGCTCTACCTGTAACTCCTGTGCCGACAACTCCTGATATGCTTTCACTGCTTTCAACTCCTCGATTGTGATTGCGCTTCGCCCTCGCTAGATTGAGGGCAGGAATAATTCTATCAGAATGAAAGAATCCGCAACCCTCTTCTAAACCCTCAGCCCTTATTCGAACCCTCAACCTTTGTTCGGAGGCAAGGAGGGGATCGCCACAATGAAACAAGCCCCCTTATCCGGTAGATTAACAGCTTCGACGGTTCCATCGTGAGCCGAGACGATGGCCTTGACTATCGCCAATCCCAAGCCGATGCCACCTTTTGTTCGAGCGCGAGAGAAATCCCCACGATAGAAACGATCGAATAACCGAGCAGGATCAATATCACCAAAGCCGGGACCATTGTCAGAAACAGTAATCACGCTGTGCTCCTTGATACCAGAAAGCTCCACGTGGATCCGACCACCTTCGCCGACAAAGCGGCTGGCATTCTCCACCAGATTCTGCACCACCTGCTGCAAGCGATCGGGATCGCCCAGAACGTCAGGAGCTTCCCCGCTGATCGAGAGTATCACTTCACGATCAAGCAAGAGCGGCTCCAGCATATCGGTGGCGTGTTCAACGATATCATGTAGATTGACTCGCTTGAGGATAATTTCGCCGTCACCCTCAATGCGTTGCAGCGTCATCAGGTCATTGGCCAATCTTGTAAGCCGTTCGCTCTCGAACACTATGGTGCTTAAGAAGCGCTGACGATCCTCAGGGGCGATGTCCTCATCCATTATGGTCTCTGCGGCACCGCGAATCGCCGTCAGCGGTGTGCGCAATTCATGGGAGACGTCTGAGATGAACTGCGATTGGCGCTTGCTTTCCGCATTGACCTCAGCAAATGCCGATCTTAAGCGATTGTTTGATTTCTCAAGTGCCAGAGCCAGATCGCGCACCGCCTGCGCGGCATTGTCCAGATCACTCTCATCGAAACTTACTTGAGTGTCGCCAGCTGCGATCTTCTTCGCTTTACCAATCAAACTGTCCAAAGGTGGGAGGAATACCCTGCTCACAAAGAAAGCGACAATGAAAATCAGTGCTGCCAAAGGTAGGGACAGCAACAGCATCCAAAGAGTGAAACGTGTGTCGAGATAGAGTAGCAAAGCTAGAGCCACAGAGGATATCAGGCTAAATCCCGCACAGATGCTCGCAAAAACTACCCGCAATGTCCGGTTATGCACATAATCTCCTACAACACCTTAAAGCGATAACCATACCCTCGCACCGTCTCGACGAGAGCCGGATCGACACCAGCAGCCTCAAGCTTATCGCGCAAACGTTTAACGTGAGTATCTACGGTCTTTGTCTCTACAAGATACTCCCAACCCCAGGCATCGTGCAGCAGCTGATCGCGTGAGAGCACTTTCCCTGCATGACGCATCAGCGCTGTTAGCAGTTCGAATTCTCTGGGTGTGAGATCGATGGGGCCGCTTTCGCTCGTGGCCATGTGAGTGCCTTCGTCGATGGTGATACCACTGGCTTCGATGATCTCGTTGAGATTGAGATTCGAATTGTTGTTATCCTGTGTGCTCACTCTGCGCAACAACGCCTTTGAACGAGCAATGAGCTCACGGACGCCGAATGGCTTGGCTAGATAGTCGTCACCACCAATCTCCAGACCCACGACCTTATCGAGTTCGGTGTCACGAGCGGAGAGGAAGAGTATCGGCACACTGCTCACAGCACGGACACGTCTGGTGACCTCATATCCATCCATATTGGGCAGCATGACATCCAAGATGATCAGATCGAATGGCATTGCATTGACCAGCTCAACCGCAGTCGCTCCATCAGCAGCTGTGTGAACATCAAAACCTTCCTTGCGCAGGTTATAACTGACAAACTCTGTGATTGAAGGCTCGTCGTCCACTACAAGGATACGTGCCGGAGTATCGCTCATCTTATCTCTCCTCCCGGCTAGTGCGTTGTTGTCTCAAACTGACGCATTCATTTGGGCAAATGATACCATGCCACTGGAGTACAATAAGCGCTGGCACGCTGTATGGTTATGGTTTTGTTGAACACTCACTACCTGGAGGATATATGCTATTGGCCATCGATATCGGCAATACGCAAACTGTGCTTGGATTATATGATAGCGCCACAGACAGTTCTCAATCAGCACCACTGCTTGACTGTTGGCGCATAGCTACCGTATTGACTGATACCAGCGATGAAATCATGGTGCGTCTGATGGGATTATTACAGCTTAATTCGCTGACACTATCAGACATAACAGATGTTGCCATCGCCAGTGTAGTCCCGTCGCTCACCAAACAATGGCGTGTCGCCGGCAAACGCATGACTGGATCTGACCCGCTGGTAGTTGACAGCACAACTGATACCGGCCTAGCTATCAAATATCGTCATCCCTCCGAGATCGGCGCCGACCGTCTAGCTGTGGCTGTAGCAGCGATTGCGCGGTATGGGGCACCAGTTGTGGTAGTGGATTTTGGCACTGCTACGAATATCGAGGTTGTCGATGACTCGGGTGCTTTTATCGGTGGAATCATCTCCCCTGGTCTGATGACATCTGCAGAAGCCCTATTCTCGGCTGCGGCACGCTTGTCCAAGATAGAGATTGAGATACCAGAAACCGTGATTGGCACCACCACTCATGGTGCCGTACAATCCGGCCTGACCTATGGCGAGATCGACCGTATCGATGGTTTGATCAGACGGATATTCGCCGAACTAGGCTACTCGGCACCTGTCATCGCAACAGGTGGTCTTTCTTCGAAGGTCGTCAAGCTCTCCAGCACCATTACGGCAGTGAACGATGACTTGGCGCTCGAGGGTCTACGCCTGTTACATCGACGTCTTCGCAACGGATACTGAAACTCCTTGCCGCGGTTTCTCGGTATGAACGACCAATAAGCGAACTTAGGTTACATCTCTGCCGATTACAGCGCGGATCGGCTTGGCACAGATCAGGGCGATTACGACTTTTATCACATCAGGAATCACAAAAGGGATCACACAGGTCAATAGTGCCGTTTCTAAACCCGAAGATGTCACGACATCGAAGAAGAATACGCCAGCGATATAATACATCAGCACCACTGCCACAGCTGCCACGATATCGACGGCCATTATCACACCAATGCGTTGTGTCGATTGTTTTACCATACTTCGAATCAGGCCGGCAATCAGCGCGCCAAGGAAAAACCCGATCAGGAATCCCCCTGTGGGTCCAGCAAGCACCCCCAACCCCCCGCGCATTCCAGAGAAGATCGGCAAACCAATAGCTCCCAACACTAGGTAGCCTCCGACCGCAGCAAGGGCTTCTGCTGGGGATAACACCAAAATGGTCACAACCAGCATCAAGGTTTGCAATGTAAAGGGAATCGGACCAAGGGGAATGGTGATGAAAGCCCCTACTGCCAGTAAGGCAATCGCCAAACCTATGAGAACCAGAGAGCGGGTTCTGTTGACTCCTCGCACTTTCCCTTTCCTCACAATCTTTCTGCTTAAACCAGATGTTGCCCTGATGGTCAGGGCAACATCAATCTAATCAGCTAACACAACTTCGTCTATCGGCTTCAGCGCATCGCCCGCTTTGGCTAAAGATTAGTCCTGAGCCAGCTTCTGATAGCTCTCCAACCTGCTCTTGGCATCACTCTCGGCGCCTGTGAACAAGCTCTCAGCCTCTTCAGGGAACTCAGATGCCAAAGCAGAGTAACGTGTCTGCCCCATGATAAAGTCTCTGAAGCTCTGGGATGGATCCTTTTGATCCAAGCTGAAGGGATTCTTGCCCTGCTCTTTCAAGTCAGGATTATAACGATACAGATGCCAATAGCCGCTGGCTACCGCATCTTTGATATTCTCCTGAGTCTTGCCCATTCCCTTCTTCAGGCCATGGTTGATACAGGGCGAATAG
>JAAYYH010000011.1 GCA_012515495.1 Coriobacteriaceae bacterium
ATCTTCATATCCGATGTTGCCGTCTGGTCATCATGTGTCAGCAATCGCTCAGTGAGTATCAGCTGAGCATTCTTGCCCAACTTAGCGTTTGTCTCGCGGATACTTGAGGATACCCCGGCAAGCTGCACCATCTCCATCTCACAGAAAGCGCCTTCATCCATTTCGACATTCGTGACTGGATTGAGAACGCGATCGCCGCTCCCCTCACCTTCACCGTAGTGTTTCTCAACATACCTGACACGGGAGTTCTTACCCAGATAGAACGTATGAATGCCATCGTGCTCGGTCTTTTCGGAACCTGCGTTATGGATTCCACAGCCGGCAACGATCAATACGTCGGCATCTTCTCCAACATAAAACGAGTTATAGACCACATCAGTGAGCCCTGATGCCGTAACGATAACAGGTATATGTACGGTCTCATTCTTCGTTCCTGGGGCAATCTTGATGTCGATACCAGGATAGTCTGTTTTAGTTACAATCTCGATGTTAGCACTGCTATGACGCTCAACCAACTGGCCATCCTTGCGGATATTGAATGCGCCTTTGGGCATACCATGAAGATCGGCGATCATCTCCAGAAGCTTATCATCGATCGGTTTGAGGACCTTGTCCATTTATCTGCCTCCACGTTGTTCGCTTGGTTGAGGGATCAATACGCACTCGGGGTTAGTTGTGGTTGCTGCCGAGAATCCGGAAAGCAGCATAACCGCCTCTTTGGAGCCCTGGGCTGCGATTTGGCCATCTTTAAGCAAAATGACCTCGTCCGCAAGGTCGATAATGCGCTCCTGATGCGAGATGATGATGATACTGTGCCCGTTCTTCGCTTCGTGGATCTGCTTAAAGGTAGTGGTCAGTCGATCGAAGCTCCAAAGGTCAATACCCGCCTCGGGTTCATCGTAGATGGCAAGCTTGGGATTAGCTGCCAATACCGTAGCAATCTCGATACGTTTGAGCTCTCCGCCCGAGAGACTCTTGTCGACTTCGCGATTGAGGTATTCGTTCGAGCATAGTCCCACCTTGGTAAGAAAGTCGTTGCATTTGCAAGATGCCACCTCTTCGCCAGCTGCCAAGGCGATGATCTTGCGAACAGTCATGCCCTTGAAGCGGGCTGGATTCTGGAATCCGTAACAGATCCCCAATCGAGCTCGTTCATAGATTGGCATGGTTGTGATATCGACACCATCGAAGATGATGCGACCCGATGTTGGGGTTTCGATGCCCATGATCAACTTGGCCAAGGTGGTTTTTCCGCTACCATTTGGTCCAGTGATGATCGTGAACCTGTCGTCTCCAATGGTCAGAGACACATCTCTTATTATCTCTTGGCGCTTCGAACCAGAGGATCGCTTAACCTCCGCTTCAAAGGAAACATGTTGTAGTTCGAGCATGGCTATTCTCCATCTCACTTAAGACTGATGTCCAAAGACTTACGGCAACATCTGATCCAGGCATATGATCTACTGGAGCTACCATTTTATAGCAAAAAAGCCAATTGGGGGCTACCATCTGGCAGATGACCTTATCAAACAAAGTGTAAACAACAGTCGATTGTATCTCAAGAATCACAAGAGTAGTGGAATAATAATTGTCGAAATCATCAATGCTAATTAATTACTCACAACGTATACTGCTCTTATGCAGATCTTCTCAAGTTTTTCACGATTCAAGAAACACCGCCCCATCTGAACCTAGGGGAAGAGAACGGATAGGAACCCAGCGACTATGTATGCATTCCAAATCGTAAACATCGTCATGCTGTTGTTACTCCTGTACCTCATCTATAGCAATTCAACCATGCCAACACGTCAAGCGCAGATGTTCAGCTTGGCTGTAATCCTCACTATCCTGATGATTACAGCTGAAGGTCTATCCGACTTATTCACCACATACGGCAGTGATTTCGCACCTGTAACCGCTATCGTCAATGCGATAGGATTCGCCTTATCTCCCTTGATTGGTGTCACTCTTGCGGCGATGTTCAGAACAGAGGACAGGAAACTACTGGTAGTACTGACAATCGCTTTGTTGCCAAACGCCCTGTTAGCCATTAGTTCTCCGCTCACTGGACTGACATTCTCTGTTTCCAGCCAGAATGTCTATGCGCGGGGTCCGATGTTCTGGCTCTTC
>JAAYYH010000100.1 GCA_012515495.1 Coriobacteriaceae bacterium
AATGCAGGTCAAGAACAAAAAGCTTCTGGTGGTCGCCCTGATGGTGACCCTGTTCCTCGCTGCCATGGAAGCAACAATAGCCGCTTTGGCGACACCTACCATTGCTCGCCAGTTGGCAGGATTCGATCTGATGAGCTTGATCTTCTCTTCATTTTTGCTAGCCTCTGCCTTGTCGACTCCCGTGTTTGGCAGACTGGCCGATCTCTATGGCCGCAAACGGACATTAAGCATTGGCATTATCATCTTCTTGCTGGGTTGTCTGCTCTGTGGCCTCTCAACCAGTATGCCATTCCTTATCGCCTCCCGTGCCATCCAAGGGATAGGCGCAGGTTCCATCTATACGCTTGTGAACACCATCGCTGGTGACGCCTTCCCTATCGAAGAGCGGGCGGGTTTGATGGGAGCGCTGGGGTCTGTCTGGGGAATCGCTGGTATCCTGGGGCCGCTCTTTGGTGGCATACTCATCGATCTGCTGTCGTGGCACTGGGTATTCCTGATCAACATACCGTTGGGTATCCCCAGCCTGATCCTACTCAATCTGTCGATTTCCGAGAGCTTCGATCGAACGTACGCGCAAAAACATCGCAACGATTACAGTGGCATCTTCACCAAATTAACCATCTTCATCAATATCATCAGCCTCTTCGTCTGTATCGTTATGCAGGGCTTGAGTGTCTACCTACCCCTCTACCTGCAAAATGTGCTGGGAAAGAGTGCGATGGTTTCTGGATTCGGCCTTTTACCGATGTCGATTTCCTGGCTGATAATCTCAGTCGTGATGGGCAAGCTGTTGCTCCGTCTTGATGGCAAGGTCCTGATACTGATTGCCGGGGCTTGGCTGGCTCTTTGTGGTGTCCTCTTCGTTTTGATGGATACTACCACCAGCCTGCCCGTTGTGGTGTTGTTCATCTTCATGGCTGGCTTTGGTATAGGTGGGGTTTTCACCGCGACGAATATCATCATCCAGGAGTCAGTGGAATTCCATAAGCGTGGTACCGCAATGGGCTTCATCAGCTTAACCCGCACCTTGGGGCAAACGCTGGGGATCAGCGCACTGGGCGCCGTGCTCAATATCCGATTGACCTCGTTCTTTGCCGAACGCGGTCTGGATGGCATCAATCCGAGCAACCTCTACGATTCGGGTTCAAGTGCTGCCGAACTACCCGCAGAACTGGTAACCACTGCCATCAATAGTTCACTGGACGCGCTGTTCTGGATGATGTTGCTGTTATCCGTGACGATGGTTCTGACAACATTGCTGATGCCTCGTATCCAACTAAAAGCCACTGTGCCTGACGCGGAGCAGGAATAAGCTCGCGTCAGGCACAGTCCAATTCGAAGGATTGACGTTGCGTCGCTTGGGTCGATTATAGTTCTATCGACCAACCATCAGTGACACCTACGACCTGCTTCAGTTCATCAAATACCGCTTCGGGCACCGGATCATCGACGTTCATCAAGACGACAGCCTCTCCCTGATTGTCGGGGATGAGGCCGATCTCCATTGAGGAGATATTGATGTTGGCATTGCCCAAAACAGTACCGATCTTGCCCAGTTTACCGGGCTTATCCTCATATTTGAGCACCAAGACATACTTGCCGGGAATCAAATCGAGTCGGTATCCGAGGATGGAGACGATACGGTTGACGCCGTCTAGGCCACTGGTGGTAACGCCAACCTCAACGGTTTGTGCGCCTGCTCTAGCTACCAGACTCACCATGCTGGTGTAATCATAGTGAACGGGGTCGGTGGTGACAGTGACCTTGAGACCACGCTGCTCGGCGATATAGGCCGCATTGACGAAGTTGACTGCCGCATCGCTGCTTTGCGAGAAAATACCACGCAAAGCTGCAGTACCCAGCACCGAGACATCGTTTTGAGCAATCTCACCAAAGGCTTTGACCTCAAGTGAGGAGATACCTTCGCGTGCCAGTTGAGCCAGGAACATTCCAGCAGTCTGGCAGGCGTCGATGAAGGGCTCGACAGCCGCCATTACCTCTTCGGGCACTAAAGCGACATTAACCGCCGTTGGCACCATCTTGCCTTCAAGGCCAAGCAGCACGAATTCGGCGATCTGCTCCCCTGCGCGCGCCTGTGCCTCCTTGGTCGAGGCACCCAGATGCGGGGTGAGGACGACGTTGTCGAGTTCGTGCAGTGGCGACTCCGTGCACGGCTCCTTCTCATATACGTCGATCCCGGCACCAGCTACCTTGCCGGATGCCACTGCGCTTGCGAGCGCATCGACATCATAGATGCCGCCACGTGCAGTGTTGACCAGATACACGCCCGTCTTCATCTTGGCGAACTGCTCGGTACTGAACATCCCGATGGTCTCTTTAGTCTTCGGTAGATGTACCGTGATGAAATCTGCCAGGGGCAGGATATCGTCGAGACTATCGTACAATGTCACGCCCAATTGGGCTGCTCGTTCTACCGAGCAGAAAGGATCGTAACCGATGAGATTCATCTCAAAGGCACGGGCACGCTCGGCTACCAAACCACCGATGCGACCCAATCCACAGATAGCCAAGGTCTTGTGATACAGCTCGTTTCCTGAGAACTTGGAGCGATCCCATCTGTTCTGTTTCATGCTGGCGTTAGCTTGCGGAGTGCGGCGGGCAACTGCCAAGAGTAGCGCCATAGTCTGTTCGGCAGCACTGATGACATTTGATGTCGGCGCGTTGCAGACAATCACACCGCGTTCGATGGCCGCTGTCACGTCAACGTTGTCAACACCAACTCCGGCTCGACCGACAATCTTAAGCTTGGTCCCGGCTTCGATGACCTCTCGAGAGGCCTGAGTGGCACTGCGAACGATTAGCGCCTCGTAATCAGGGATGGTCGCAACCAGATCTTCGGGGGTAAGGTCTAGCTTCACATCAACCTGATGCCCCGAATCCTTGAGCATCTCAATGCCCTTGTCGGCAATCTTCTCCGCTACTAGAATCTTCATTGATACTCCTCCATATCCTTGGGCTCAATCGCTGCTTCGCAGCTCCGCCCGATAACAGTCCACAGGACTGTTATCTCATGAGTATTGCTTCGGCTGCCTTTATGCCGCTACCCGGCTCAAAATCGTAACCGAGTTCCATCAGGCTCATCTCAAGGGCTGCCAAGGTGGTGATGATATCAAAATCGCCAAAATAGCCAAGATGACCAACGCGGATGATGCGGCCATCATACGCATCTTGACCACCGGCAATAGTAACGCCGTGCTTATTCTTCATCAGTGAGACCAACTTCTTGCCATCGATACCCTCGGGCATCCAAACTGGGGTCACAGCGTTGCCGCGACCTTCCGCAGGCGCGAACAGCTCCAAGCCTAAGGCCTCACAGCCTTTTCGCGTGGCTTCGGCTAAGCGGGCGTGACGGGCAATGATGTTCTCGATCCCCTCTTCTCTCATCAGCTTGAGGGACTC
>JAAYYH010000101.1 GCA_012515495.1 Coriobacteriaceae bacterium
GATTGAGCTGAGATGTTACTTGATTCACGTGCCATCCCGATTACATCCTCATTTCTAAGGCTGACCGCGTATCCTTGCTGCAGGTATTCTCCCTGTTTTGTCGCTGTCGTACAAGCCACGGAAAGACGAGCCGCTACTCGACAGCCTTTGGCATCAAGAACAAGAACACCAAGCCAAGCACAAACAATACGGTAATCGACAGGATACCAAGACTCGCATTGCCGGTGATGTGAGTGATACTACTAACAAGAAATGTCCCGATGATCGAGGCGTACTTGCCGAAGATATCGAAGAAACCAAAGTATTCATTGCAGTGGTCCTTTGGAATCAATTTCCCAAAGTAGCTTCGCGATAAGGCTTGGATACCACCTTGGAATAAGCCAACTGAGATAGCAAGGATCCAGAACTCAGTTGCGCCTTTGAGGAAGAACGCCGCGTAGAGGGTGATGAGTGCGTAAGCAGCAACTGATACGATCAGCATCGTTCGCGCGCTAAGCTTCGAAGCTAATTTCCCAAATGCCAAAGCAGCGGGAAACGCCACAACCTGAGTCGCGACCAGTGCCATGATCAGTTGGGTTGAGTCGATACCAAGCTCGGTACCATAGCTGGTTGCCATCTTGATTATGGTATGGACTCCGTCGATATAGCAGAAGAAGGCAAGCATGAACAACAACAACGTCCGATTGCCGATGATGCTCCTCATCGTCTTTGCCAAGCCGCTGAATGCCTGAATAAGTGAATGTTGTGCGTGCGGTTTGAAATGTAGTTGCTTGACATTCTTGATCATGGGGATGGTGAATACTGCCCACCAAACAGCGGTGATCAAGAAGCTGATTCGGGTTGCGGATGCCTTATCAAGCCCAATCGCTTCTCCGCCGAAGATCAGGGCAACGCAAAGCAGGAATGGCACAAGAGAGCCAATGTAGCCCCAGGCGTAGCCTTTTGACGACAATGAGTCGTAGTTGTGTGGTTCTGTCGCGTCGATGAGAAAGGCATCGTAGAAGACCATGGAGGAATTCACGCCAACCGCAGCTATGATGTATAACACCAGAAACGGTATCGCTCCCAAAGGGATGCTCAAGGCACTACAAGCAATTATGCCCGTACCGGCTGCTCCAATGAAGAACTTCTTCTTATTACCCTGGAAATCCGCCAATGAACCAAGAAAAGGCATCAGAAGCGCGACAATCAATGACGCGATTGTCTCTGCATAGCCCCAGCCAACCACAACAGAGCCAGTTATCAGAGAGCCAAAATAAATCGGGGCAACTGTCGAGGAAAGCATGACGAAGGCGGAGTTTCCCACGTCATACAGCACCCAGCTGCGTTCACGATTGTTCATGCGATTGGCCATCGTCTCTCCTCCGCTGTCTTACTTGCCTGGTGTATAGAGGCTGTCTTGTGACAGTGCACCTCGAGGCATTCGGCACGAGGAGTGACATTATTATAGAATAGGCGCTAAAGGATGCAGACAGAAAATGTCCGTTCGGTTTTTTCGGAAGGGTGGCCACTGAGTGATCAGCGTGGCGACCCAGCGACAGAGGACAGTGATCGTGATGCCCTGAGCCAGCCTGTTCAGGACCTGTATTGAGAAAGTCTGCTTCCATGGAAGAGAGGTTGAAACTATGCCGGCACTATTGAGCCATCATCTGTTTGGCAAGACTGTCGTCTCTAAAATGGGTGGCGGAGCATTTCCTACCATAAATGAGCGCGCCGCATTCCTCTTGGGAAATCAAGGTCCAGATCCACTGTTCTACGCCCTATTTACTCCTGCGATGCGAGAAGTCAAACGCTTTGGATCTGTACTACACTCAGAGCGGGTTGATATGACTATCGATGTGATGCGTGACTATGCCTGTTCACTTGAAGATGAATACATGAAGATCATCGACGCGTATCTCTGCGGTTTCATCTGCCATTTCACGCTGGATAGCATCGAGCATCCTCTGATACTATCCCAACAGGAAGCGATAATCAGCGCAGGCATCTTGGGATTGGACGAAACTGCTGCGTCTGTGGTACATGGTCAGATTGAGACCGACTTGGATGCCATGATGCTGTATCGCTCTACCGGTAAAACAGTCAAAGACTATCAGATCACTAAACATGTTCTACAGGGTGACGCGTTGGTGTTGAGCCTTTTGGATGAATTCTTCAATCACGTTGCCTGGCGAGCTCATGATGTCATATTGCCTGATGATGTTTTCTCCCGCAGCGTGAAGGATATGCGCACTTCGGTGAGAGTGCTGCAATCAAGAAGCGGTTTACGACGCACTCTGCTGGGTTATGGCGAAAGACTGGTTCGACCACACTCACTGATGCAGGCAATGTCCCACCGTGTGGATGTGGGCAGATCTAGCGAGTTCGACAATGCGATCAAAGAGCCATGGAAACACCCATTTACTGGAGAGATCAGTGAGGCCTCCTTCAGTGAGTTGTTTGATGTGGCTATCGAGGTTGCAGTGAAGAATCTGCGTCTGTATGCCGATGGTTCAGAAACCAGACGCATCACTTCAGGACTGGATTTTAGTGGCAGACCACAGTAGCGAGGCAAGTGTCACCGCTGAGCTGCTCTTGATGCGCAAGCGATGGCGGTTCTTGCCTCAATGCGGCAATCTATTCTATTAATCCGCTATCATACAACGGTGCAGTTTGAGCAGTGTAAGGATACTGTCTTTTGACTTACGCAAGATGTTGTACCATCGATTCGAAGTAAAAGATCCAAGACCAACATGAGGAGTAAACAGGTAATGTCCATCATCGTCGCAAAATTCGGCGGCA
>JAAYYH010000102.1 GCA_012515495.1 Coriobacteriaceae bacterium
GCTGTTTCGATCTGGTCAGGCTCACGCAGAACCTCAACCATTGACCTCAGCTCGCCTAGTGCATCCTTCGCTGTCCTGCGGACGGTTTGGATTGCCTCTTCAGCCGCCATCGGATCACTTCTCAGTAATCGTTGCGCTACAGCAGCCTGCAAGGTGACAGCGGATAGCGAATGTGCTGTGATGTCATGGACCTCTCGCGCAATCCGCACGCGCTCCTCTTCAACTCTCCGTCGGGTTGATTCCTCCTGAGCACGCTCTGCTTCCAAAGCACGGGTTTCGCTGATTGCCAATGATACCTGGCGAGAGCGCAGCGCATCACCTAGAGCAGCCGCAGCGGCTATCAGGGCTACATTCTGACAACGGATCAAGAATACCAGAGCTATGGTAGCTGCCGACAGCGGCACAAACAAGACAGCAGCGATGCTGATCAAGAGATAGATAACGGTTTCACGGCGAGAGTAATGCGATGCCAGCGTGTACAGCGCAACCATGTGCCCAGCAGGAGAAACCAGTTGGCTGCTGTAGGCAAGTTGCGTTATGAGATATAGAAGCAAGGTGATGATCCAGACTGCTCGGGTGAAGCTGCGTCGGAGCAGCAGCGGTAGTGCGCAGAGCAGCAGCAACATGATGGTACCGGGATTGACGGCGGATTGAACGATACCTGAAACCGACTGTGGATCTTCACCCAGTACCAGATAATACGTCGAGGTGATCATCAGTTGAGCCACTGAGAAGACAACGACGACAACGACGATGGCCACATCTATAACATAGGGAGCCAAGTGCCTGAATGGCGAATCGTGATATGCCGCATCATCAGTTGGCAGAGATATCCCATCCCCCGGGTATGTCCCATCGATATATCAATCCCATATATGCCAGCAGGTCATCGCTTCTTGACAGGTTCCTGTCATGGTCGATGAAACCATTGGTCAATGGCCAGTTGCGATCGTCTCCCATATCCTCTGAGCCAAGAGTCGGTGCCAGTGGCTCCTGTCGACGCTTGTATTCCGCCTTACGCACAGAGGAAAGTACTTCTGAGACCACTGTGGAATCGAGAGCCCTACCTTCTGGCTGCCTGCCTGAGTATTCCATAATCTGATCGACACCAAGGCCATCTTCGATATGCAACCGTAGAATCTGGTCAAGCAGTTCATATTCAGGCAGCGTATCGCTGTCCAGTTGGCCTGGATAGAGCTCTGCAGAAGGAGCTTTCGCGAGAGTCGTTTGCGGGATAATCGATTTTTGCTGATTCCGCCAAGACGCGAGGCCATAGACATCGGTCTTGTAGATATTCCCCAAAGGAGCGAATGCACCCGCGGTGTCACCGTATAACGTTGAAAATCCCATAGCAGCTTCAGATTTATTACCCGTGTTGATCAATAGCCAACCAAATGAATTGGACAAGTGCATCAGATACGTCATCCTCATCCTGGCCTGGAGATTCTGGATGGCAACAGACGAGCCTTCTTGCCCCGTGGCTTTCTGGAATTGCTGTTTGATTGACTCGAATGGTTCGCCTATCGGCATCATCAACGTTTGGATACCGAGTTTTTCAGCGAGAGACCGTGCGTCTGTGACACTGCCCTCACTTGAATAGGGTCCGGGCATCAAGATGCCATGCACATGCTCAGCTCCTAAAGCATCTACAGCCAATGTTGCGACCACAGCTGAATCGATGCCTCCTGAGAGACCGATGACAACATCGTTGAATCCGTTCTTGCTGACATAATCATGCAACGCCAGCTCCAAAGCCCTCCAGTCCGCCTCATAGGGCAATAACGGTTTTACCGTATGCTTATCATGCTGTGTTGAGAGCTGCGTTTTAGGCTTAGTAGGTTTCCAATCGCTATCGCGAGGTATGACATTGCAGGTCAATACTTCCTCTTTAAACGGCACTGCAGAGCAAATCACCTCGCCATCAGCGTCTATTACGACACTCGCACCATCGAAAACCGATCGATCCTGACCACCAACGAGATTCGCGCAGATCAGACAGGTCTGGTAGTCTTGGGCTGTGGCACGCAGGAAGTTGAGCTGACTGGAAGAAGTGAACATGGTATTGGTGCCTTGGTATTCTTTTGCCAGCATCATGATGACAATATCCGTTTTATCCAACTCATTGGCAGAATCTGGGAAATCATCTAGCAATATTGTGACATCATGCCCTTCTAACCTGATGCTCACCGACGCAGTCTCGACATCTTCGTCAACGAGCATCTCGGTATCCACAAAGCCCAATGCGCCCCCCTTTCCCTCTCGGCAAAAGAGAACCTCAGGTTCACAGAAAAAGCTGAATTCACCTTCGATTGGTCTGGGCAACACAGTGCCGATCAACGTCGGTAGCGAAGAACGAGCGATGAAATCCTTGGCAACATCCAAGCATTCGGCCGCGAAGGCATCTGAGTAGACCAAACCACCCAGGGGTGCTCCCGTGAGTGCGAATGCGGGAAAGACAACCAGATCGGGAGGATAGGTTGCCGCTGCGAGGGAATTGATGACAGCGAGGGCTTTCTCAGCGTTCTCCCGCAAAGCTCCAACAGTAGGATTCACTTGGGCAATGGCGACATACATGGTCTTCTCTCCTATCGATGTAGCACGCATAACCAGTCAGGGATCTGTGTGATGTCAGCTGGGACACACCATCATATTCGAGCCAGTGCGCGATGGCGTTCCGTGCCAATACTCGTTGGCTGATCGTGACCTGGGTAAACCATGGTATTATCAGGTAGAAGAGCCAATCTTGATAGGCTTTCGCGCATCTGTCGGGGACTACCGGAGTGGAGATCGGTGCGCCCCTGAGCACCACAGAACAGTGTATCTCCCGAGAATAGCACTCCTTGACTTTCCTCATACAAACAGATGCTACCCACTGTGTGTCCGGGAGTATGTAAAACGGTGAAGCTCAGGTCCCCCAGAGTTAAGATATCACCGTCTTTGACAACAGATATCTTCTCAGGGATCTCGATGTGCAACCCTAAAGACAATGAGCCACTCGCCTTCTCCTCTGCCAAACCGTTGATTTCCAATTCATGAGCGTAGATAGGAGCATTCGAGATTTCCCCCAATGCGGCCAACGCACCAACATGGTCGCTATGTCGATGTGTTATCACTATCGCTTTAACTGTTCGTCCTGCTAAAGCCGACTCAATCCGTGCGATTCGCGAAGCAGGATCGATGACGATGCAGTTTTTCGAATCCTCATCCGCTGCAACGATATAACAGTTAGCGGTGAATCCCGGGATGTCACCAATTGGTAATTCGAGGGTTTGTATCTGCATGACTGATCCTTCCTTAACCTTGCGACTTCAGACGTTTAAAGGTCCTTGCGTTTGCGGACAACCTCACCTGGCAGCATACGACGAGCATCGATAACACCATCGACTGCTCGCAGATCGCGCAGTATCTTCTCGACATGGGCTATCTCGCTGACCTCAAAAAGGAACCTCATCTCCACGATACCATCTTTGTGCGTAGCCAGGTTCGCGCCCAAGATATTGACTCCCCCACCGGAAAGCGAGACGGTCACATCTTGGAACAGCCTGAGGCGGTCAATCGCCTCAACAAAGACCTCTACGTTATATGCGCCCACAGCCGAGCCTGAAGAAGCCCACTCAACCTCGATGATACGCTCAGGCGAATCCAGAAGCGCGCGAGCGTTTGGGCAATTGGTACGATGTACCGTGACTCCCCGACCTCGAGTCACAAATCCGATGATCTCATCTCCCGGCACTGGATTGCAACAGCGCGACAGACGCACAAGAACATCGTCGTCCATCCCTTTTATAACAACACCGGTAGAGCTCTTGGTTTTGTGCTGATGACGTGGTTTGATAGGTTCCAACATCATCTCAGTCATGGAATCCAGGGTTACTGCCTTGTCAACAGATCCCGCCTGTTCACTTTCGTTGGTTTTGAGCAAGATGCGCAACAACTTGTTAGCCACCTGCTTGGCGCTGAGCTTGCCACTACCGATCATCACGAAGATATCATCAGGTGAGGTATAACCCAGCTCCTCAGACACCTTCTTAATCGCTTGCAGGGAGCGCACCGACGATAGTCCCAATCCGTTCTTACGCATCTCGCGACCCAATTGTTCTCTGCCATGCAGCAAGTCGTCTTCACGGCTCATCTTCGAGAAATAACTGCGTATCTTGGATCGAGCTGAAGGAGTCCTGACCATGCTGAGCCAATCACGGGATGGCCCTGAGCTCTTTTGCGTGAGAATCTCAACGCGATCGCCCATCTGTAGCTCGTAACTGAGGGGCACTATCGAACCATTGACCTTTGCGCCAACACAATGATTGCCTACCTCGGTGTGGATGGCATAGGCGAAATCGATGGGAGTTGAGCCTGAACGCAGGTTGATGACCTCACCTTTGGGGGTAAAGACAAAGACTTCCGAGTCGGTCAGGTCGACTTTGAGGGATTCCATGAACTCTTTTGGATCCTCTGCTTCATCCGCCCAGTCGAGCACTTGACGCAACCAAGCCAGTTGTTCGTCATAGATATCGAAGGAAGCACCGCTGTGCCCATCTTTGTAACGCCAATGTGCCGCCACGCCATATTCGCTTGTATGGTGCATCTCCTTCGTGCGGATTTGGATCTCAAGTGGTCGCCCAGCCGGTCCGATGACCGTGGTATGCAAAGATTGATACATGTTGAATTTCGGCATGGCGATATAGTCTTTGAAGCGCCCTGGCATCGGACGCCAAATCGTATGGACTGCACCCAGGCTGGAGTAACAATCCTTGACAGTATCGACTATCAAGCGTAAAGCGATGAGGTCATAGATCTCGGAGAAGTCCTTGCCCTTTTGTGCCATCTTCTGATAGATGGAATACAGGTGCTTGGGGCGTCCGGTGATCTTAGCTACGATACCCAGTTTATCTAGCTCACGAGAAAGCTCAACTATCGTTCGGTCCAGATACTCCTCACGGGCACTGCGGGATTCTGCGACCATCCGAGAGACCTGTTGGAAACGCGCAGGTTCCAGATAGTAAAATGCCAGATCCTCCAGCTCCCATTTGATTGAATTGATACCCAGACGGTGTGCCAGGGGCGCGTAGATCTCCATAGTCTCCCTGGCTTTGAAGATGCGCCTGTCTTCTTTCAGGGCCATCAGTGTCCTCATATTGTGCAAGCGATCAGCCAATTTGATGACGATTACCCTGATGTCGCGAGCCATGGCGATCAACATCTTGCGCAGGTTATTGACCTGCGATTCCGAAAGAGTCTCAATCTCGAGTCGCGTGATCTTGGTAACACCGTCAACCAGCTCCCTGACACTTGATGAGAATTCCTTTTCTACCTCATGTAGTGTGGTCGAGGAGTCTTCAACCGTATCGTGAAGGATAGCGGCGGTAACTGTATCTACATCCATACGCAGTTCCGCTAAGATCAGCGCGACCTGAACCGGATGATTGATAAAGGACTCACCGGTCTTGCGCACCTGTCCCTCGTGCGCTCTCTTGGCGAAGTCATACGCCTTTACCAACTGGTCTACCTCTTCTTCGCCCATGTAGGTCTGCGCCTGAGCACGCAGTTTGTCGAAGGCATCCAAAGAGATGTCGACGTTTTCCAGCGGTCCGGTAATCGGGTCTTTAATCATCAGTTCTCTTGTCCTGTCAGCAAGCGCATATCAGGCAGTATCGGTGCGCTCACCCGTGTTTGCAGTTCGGATATCGGCGCACTAAGTGCCCATTCTTTGAATTCCTCAAATGATAACAGCTCTTTGCACCCTTCGAGATATCTGCAACTCGATGTTAACTCAACTCTCTCCCTTACTTTGGTCAGCACCAAGCTTCTGACGTCTGTATCCGATGAAATCCCTTTTTCCTCAATTAATCCCAATTCTGTGAAGATTGCGAGGGCTGCGATGATACCCTTCTGCTCGAATCCGCAGTGTGGGTTAATGCGCAGGCATTCACGTAGCAATTCTGCTGAGTTAGTTTTTCTGAGGTTCGTGGGACTGATATTCCTCAACGCTCGATACAGCGTCGCCAGATCATCACGTTGTGGCGCACTAGCTAAGAGGATACGCTTGTTGATGGACACATCTGCCCTACCATAAAGCAGTGATATCTTAGCTTGTCTGCCATCCCTACCTGCACGGCCGGAGAGTTGATTGAAGGCGACTTCGTTGAAGGGTAGATGATAGAGCACCACGTTTTGGATATCAGGCAGATTAATCCCTTCTCCAAACGCGCTTGTGGAAACGATAGCGCGCATCTCCCCTGCTCGGAACAAAGATTCCACTACCTTGCGATCGTCTCTGCTCAGTCCCGCATGGTAGAACGCGATCCGGGTAGCCATGAAGGGCAGTCGTTTTCTCAGCATCCGAGTCAAGACTATGGATTCATCTCTGGAGTTGACGTAGATCAGCGTCTTATCCTCATACATTACCAGACTGGCAAGACAGGCTTGCCTCTTATTGGTATCCCGATAATCCTCGACACAGAGGTTCTCTCGCACCCGTGAGTCCACCACGGTATGCTGAATGCCCAATTCTGAGACTATGGTTCTTGCGATGGTATGGTCCGCTGTAGCCGTCACAGCCAGGACAGTGAGGGCATTAAACTGAGTCAGAACGTTTCTGAGCATACCGTATACCGGGCGGTAACCTAATCGGTCTACAGCAATATGATGAGCCTCGTCAATCACCAAAAAACCGACGTTTTTGGCAGATGCAAAGCTACTTGTGTTGAAATAGAGGAACTCAGGTGTTGTCAATACGATATCGATATCACCATTTTGTAGGCCATTGAAGACTGCCTCGCGCTGTTGCGAATCGGATTCGCCCGTTACTACAGCAAGTACTAGGCCGAAACCCGCAAAGATCTCCTTGAGATGATACTCCTGATCAGCTATCAAAGCACGGAGCGGATAGACGAAGATGCTGGCTTGACCATCACGCAAAGCTGTTTTGGCAGCATGCAGCTGGAATATCAGGGATTTACCGCCACCTGTGGCCATAACCGTCAGTACCGATTCCCTCATGTGCAGATGATGAAGGGCGAGAGATTGGGCTTCATGCAGAACACAATCTGGCCCGATGAGTGCTTCCTGCAGCGCAGTCGTGAGCCGAGCGCCATCTTCACGGGCAAGTTTTCGCCAAAACGCGCGATCCCCACTACGCGGCGGATGATCCGTGATATCGACGATCTGACGCTGTGCTGAGCCTTCGTCCTTGACACGAACAACTGGATTGATCTGCTTGATCAGAGCCTTGGGTTTTGTAAGCCCATTCCAAGTATCGACACACAGATTATAGATAACATCGATCAGTCCCTCGTGGCCGAGAAGTGTATCGATGTTCGGGCAGTTGAAATATATCGCCGCGACATCGTTAAAACCATCTGAAAGCACACAGGATAAGTGATTCTTCGCAACACCCACCGCTCGAGCTGACTTGAGGAAAATGTTCGTACTGACAAACAACGGTTGCTTGTTCTCTTGACCAAACGGTTCCAGCTTCTGCAGCTCAGCTATGCCATCTACATCGATTTCAGCTAGTTTCAATCGTACATCGACATCTAGTGCCGGATGGAAATGTTCTCGTGGCTCGTCGGCCAATATCTGTTCCATACGGTCTTTGAAGACAGCGATCATCTGACGATGGACAGTCACGCCTACTGCTTCCTCATGACCGCCATAACGCAGCGTCAGGTCTTCACAGCTACTGACAGCTTGGAAAAGATTCACAGTACCAACACTACGACCCGATCCTCTCGCCTCATCACCATCCAAAGTGAAGACGATTACCGGTATCCCAAAACGCTTTGCCAAACGGGACGCCGCAATACCCTTGACACCTTCATGCCAATCCTCATCGGCTAACACCAGGATATGCTGGCCAACGTACCGTGCCTCAGCCTGACGTGATGCCTCTAAGATAAGCTGCGCTTCGATATCCCGTCTCTGTTGATTGAGCAGCTCGAGCAGTTCGGCGTAGTGTGCCGAGTGGGCAGATTCATCACTGATTAGCAGTTCCAGCGCCAACGTGGCATCTCCCATACGACCAGCTGCGTTCAGTCGCGGTATCAGGCCATAGGAGAGTTCGCTAGCTGATAGATCTCCCTTGGCTTTTCGACATAGCGCTAGTGACGCAGCAATACCAAGTCGCGGCGACAGATTGATCTGCTTCAGGCCTTCGACTACGAGTGACCTGTTCTCACCGATAAGTGGCATGATATCGGCAATGGTACCCAAAGTAGCTAGGTCGACGAAATCCAACCAAAGTTGCGGCTTACCAAACCTGGCTCCAAGCAAGGCCACCAGTTTCAGTGCCACACCTGCACCCGCCAGTATCCCGGCAGGGGAACCATCTACCAGCTTCGGATCGGTGATCGGGATACCCTCAGGGACCAAACCCGAGGCCTCATGGTGGTCTGTGATCACCACCTCTATACCCCTTCGTAACAGGCTTTCGACTTCATCGCGAGCCGAGATACCACAGTCAACGGTTATCAGCAGTTCAGGGTCAAGCTCGTAGACGCGAGCTAATGCCGCTTGGGTGAGTCCATAGCCCTCATCTATCCGATTTGGTATCAGATACGAAGGATCATTGCCTAGCGCTCTGAGTGCCAGCACCATGATCGCAGTCGCCGAGACGCCGTCCAGATCAAAATCCCCAAATATCAGAATACGTTTATTGGCACGTATCGCTGCCTCAACGGCGTCGACTGCCGTTGTCATCCCAGGTATCATCCCGGGATCGCTCCAGTCCCGACTAAGTGATGGGTTCAGAAATGAATCGACCTGGGCAGCAGTAGTGAAGCCTCGAGCCACCAAGGTTCGAGCGACAAGATAGCCTAAGCCACAGTCCCGCTGCAGCTGACGCACAGTCGCATCGTCGGCCGATCTTGCTTTCCATTGTTTATGGTCTGGAGTCAAGGACTTCTCTCATATTCTGCTCGTGTCTCGTGTATATTCTGACAGAATTCACATTGATGGTGTTGTGACAAATCGTGCAAGACTGAAAACAAGCAAATAGCGTAAAATGTATAACTTGGTTCAACGTCAACATTGTTGGATTCTCTTTGTAACGATTTAAGTAATCTTTGTGCGGATTCCCTTAAATATCCCCGCATACAAGATAATTGTCACGCACAAACACTGTCTAGGGATGTCTGGCATATTGGAGGGCATGTGGTCTACAACAGACGCAGACGTTCAAAGCAGTTGAACTTCTCTGATGGGCCTAGCCGTTTTGATACCAAGCGCGATCGTCCGCGTAAGGACGATCAACCGCTGTCCCCAAGTTTCTCTCGTAAGGTGATGCGTTGCAGGCGTTGTGGTGTCCGAATCGTCAGCAACGTCGACCACTGTCCCTATTGCGGAGAGAACCTCCGCCCGGTTTTCATGCGACTCTGGTTCTGGCTGATCATCGTCGTATTGCTGGCAGCTTCGGTGACCTACATAATCGTCAGGGGAATACCCGATCCTGAGCCGATACAACCGGTTCTCTCATCCAAACCAGTAGTGGTCGGCGCGAAAGCTGGTAGTTCATATAAAGATCTGGCAATCGGTACTACAATCGATATCGACTCCTTGCTGGTTACCGTTACCGGAGTCGAAAATGGATCGACAGCGAAAGATGGTTCGGTTGTCAAGATCGTGACGGTGTTGTTCTCCAACAACCGTGCCGATAGTACGACGCTATTCTCCACACAATGGCGCATCGAACGAACTGATGGCACCCGCGATGATACCTACATCGGCACAACTGTTGATGATGAGAACATCAACAGTAATTTCGAGGCATATCAACTCAAAGCTGGTGACCAGTTCACAGGCAGATTGTACTTCTCTGGTGACGATCTGGCTAAAATCGTATTCTCCCCCAATGCCCTCGACTACAATGAGGACAATCTGGCGACTTGGTCGGTTCCACAAAGCCCATCGACGCAAGATGAATGATCTATCTGCCTAATTGCTCCTCGATAGTAAACTCACCGATGCCATCGTCATATTTCTTGGCCAGCTTCTTGAATTTTGGTTCACGCTGTTTCCAGATGGCGTAAAGAGGCGATGCGATCGCAATCGAGGAATATGAGCCCAACACCAGACCGATTGCCATAGCGAATGCGAAATCCTTGAGTGTCTCACCGCCAAAGAACAACATTGTCAGCACGGGAATCAGTGAGGTCAATGTTGTATTGATGGTGCGGACGAGAACCTGATTAACTGAATGGTTCGCTACCGTCATGAATGAATGGCTCGCGGTCGAACCACTATTATCATTAATCCGATGGAACACCACGATCGTGTCGTAGAGGGAATATCCCATGATGGTCAACAACGCGGCAATCACATTGGGTGTAACCTCACGTCCCACCAAAGCGTAGATACCGATAATGACAATCAGATCATGGATCAGAGCGATGACTGCGGTAACACCCATCTTATATTCGAAGCGGATCGCGATATAGATGATGATCAACGCGATTGCTACTATGAATGCTATCAGTGATGAACGTGTGACATCAGCTCCCCAACCAGGTCCGATAGTAGTGACTTCGGTGCTGTTCGGTGGCAAGTTTAGGCTTTCGACCACAGCGTCAGCGTACATAGATGCCTCTGTGGCGTCTGTAACCGGGATCCGAACAATGAAACCGAAAATCCCAGCGGCGTCAGTGGTTGTCTGGATTATCGGTGATTCAACTTGTTGTTCCTGAAAGACCTGGCGCATCTCCTCAATGCTGACGTTGCCGGTGTCTCTGAATGTGATTGATGTGCCACCGCTGAATTCGATACCGAAATTCAAGCCCCTGAGTCCCACTGCTGCCAAAGAAAGCACAATCAGCGTCAGAGCGACGATGAAGAATACCTTACGGTGTTTCAGAAAATTGATGTCTCGTTTCAGTCGCTTAACCATTTTCAACACCTCGCTTCAGTTCACCTGAGGCGCGTGCTGATTCCTCGTCTTCTCCAATGCCCCAGAACCCTGGATGTTTTGCGATTATCCCAGGTGCCATCAGCCTGATCAGCGGTGCCTTGAATAGTAGCATCGTCAATATGTCGCACAAAACTCCCAGTGCTAATGTCAGACCAAATCCCTTGACCGATCCCACAGCGATGAAGAACAGCGCCAAAGCACTGACTAGAGTCACTAAGTCGGCATCGATTGAGGTGACTATGGCATGTTTGACACCTGTAATGGAGGCTGCGCGAACCGAACGGCCCATGCGGATCTCCTCTTTGAATCGTTCTAAGATCAGGATGGAGGAGTCTGCGGCTACGCCGATTGCCAGAACGATCCCCGCTATGCCGGCCAGAGACAGGGCAAACAGACCAAGAATAGATAAAAGCGCGAGTAAACCCAGATAAAGCAGGGCGAAGATGCCTATTGAACTGGCGGTGAGCAACCCAAGTCCTCTATAGAAGAAAAGCAGATAGAGCGCGACGATTATCAGTCCAATGACAGCAACGAGTATACCGGATCGAAGAGAGTCCTGACCCAGCGTAGGACCGACTACCTGTGAGGTTGCCACAGTCAGTGTCACGGGGAGCGAACCAGACTGTAAGACTGTTCTCAACGCGTTCGCACTGTCCAGATCATAACCTCCGGTAATCGCCACATTACCATTGGTAATGGCGTTCTCTACTGCAGGAGCGCTCTGAACCATGCCATCGAGCACAATCGCAATACGACCGTTTGTGGGGTACAACGCTGTTGTCACCTCAGCAAAGGCCTTGGTAGCTGTTGCGTCCAGTACAAGATTCACGCTGTAGTTAGGACTTGTCTCTCTTTCCTTACCGATATTTACCGATACGATATTGGCCCCTGTGAAAATCGAACTGTATGAACCTGGGGACAGAATGATTGGCTGGATCGATAATGTTCCCTCTTGCCCGACGCTTCCATCCACGGTTGTCTCATCTGCTAATCCCTCGTCAGCGACTTCACCTTCAGTCACTATTCCGTCAGCCTCTGTCTCATCTGCTAATCCTTCATCAGGAATCGGTTCGTTGTTGGGGGTAGCCTCATCAGTAACTTCGTCGACAACAGTCTGTACCCAAGTCTGACCTGCCTCCAGAGCATTCCGCTGCGCTTGATCGCTGACATCGGCAACGTTGACGAATTCCAGATAGCCCGTCTGCCCTATGGTCTGCAACGCTTGAGTCTGATCGACTACTCCGGGAATTTGCACCAACAGCTGTGTACTGCCCTGTTTCTGGACACTTGCCTCTGATGCACCCAACAGATTCACGCGCCGTTCCACAACCTGCATTGCCATGTCGAGGTCATCAGCAGATACAGCAGATCCATCCGGTTTGGATGCCTGCATCACCACTGAGAGCCCACCCTTGACATCCAATCCCTGATTTATGCGCTCATCTGGCGGCCAGAAAGCCACTGCTGCCGCTGCCAGCAAAACCACCAAGAGGCACAACAGGCCGATATGCGGTCGCGTCCAAGGTTTCTTCTTCTTTGGTTTGAATCTTCTATCAGCCATGCCAACCTTCTCTTAATCCAATACTACGATCGCGAATAACCTGAAGCACCTATTATAGACATAAGCCAGCACTTGGCTGAGATGCGGGTGGAAACAGTTAGTAGTCATCTGCCGCTGGTGAATCCAACCACGACTGAAGGAATTCGCCATATCTGCCTGCCAATACCGCTTGTCTGGCTTTCTCAGTCAAGTCCAACAGGTAACGGAGATTGTGTACGGTCAACAGTATACCTCCGAGCATCTCCTTGGATTGAACCAGATGGCGGATATAGGCACGCGTATAGTTCATGCAGGTAGGACATTGACATCTTGGGTCCAAAGGACCAAAGTCCCGCGTGAAGCGAGCGTTTCTCAGATTCAATCGACCTTCACTGGAAAAGGCTGTGCCCATCCGAGCCGTCCTAGTTGGCAATACACAATCCATCATGTCCACTCCCACAGCTATCGCTTTGAGCATCGACGTAGGATTGCCTACTCCCATTAGATAACGAGGCTTATGTGTTGGCAGAGCGCGTGCAACCTCCCCCAGACTCTCAAACATCAGTTCGTGCGGCTCACCAACAGAATAACCACCGATGCCATACCCTTCGAATCCTGTAGTCTCTGAACCTATCTGCTCCAACAACGCGACACTTTCCAGACGCAGATCGATAAATGTCCCACCCTGCACAATCGCGAATAAAGCCTGCTGAGGATTGGTCTGAGCGATGCGGCAACGACGTGCCCAATCAGCACTGCGCTTGACCGCGATAGCCGCTTCTTCCTTTGTGCATGGATACGGCGCACACTGGTCCAACTGCATGATGATATCGGCACCCAGTTGATTTTGGATGCGCATATTGTCCTCTGGTGTCCAACGATATCTGTTGCCATCGATGATCGATGCGAAATTCAGGCCATCATCATCAAGCTTCAAGGTGTCTGCCAAACTGAAGATCTGGAATCCACCTGAATCTGTCAGTATCGGTCGCTGCCAATTCATGAATCCATGTAAACCGCCTGCATCTGCGACTAGTTCCGATCCCGGGCGCAACGATAGGTGGTACGTGTTGGCCAATACGACCTGTGCGCCCAGACTCATCAATTGTTCCGGCTGCATACCCTTGACCGTCGCTCGGGTACCAACTGGCATGAAGGTTGGTGTTTGGATCAATCCGTGCGGCGTATGGAAGATACCGGCTCGCGCTGCCGTTTTCATATCTTCAGCTTGCAGATCGAAATGGAAGTGACTCATGATCATTGCTCCCTGCTCACAGTATCAACATGGCATCACCAAAGGAGAGAAAACGGTATCGATGCCTGACCGCCTCCTCATAGGCGTCCAACACCATCTGACGATTGGCGAATGCGCTCACCAACATCAACAATGTTGAACGTGGAACGTGGAAGTTCGTCAATAACGCATCGACGACCTTAAATCGATAGCCTGGTGTGATGTACAGGGCGGTCGACGCACCCTCAACGGCAACCAGTGCTTCTCTGTCGCAGTCGTAAGCGCTCTCCAATGTTCTCACGCTGGTGGTTCCAACTGCGATGACCCTGCCTCGGCGTTCTTGGGTCTTCTCGATGGCTTCGATGGCTGCGCGAGTGATGCTATAGCGCTCTGTGTGGATGCGATGATCTTCGATGCGCTCCTCATCAACTGGTCTGAAGGTATCGATACCAACTTCAAGTTCAACCGTAGTAAATCCCACTCCCTTCGCCTGTATCTTCTCAAGCAACTCAGGAGTGAAATGCAGCCCAGCAGTTGGCGCTGCAGCGGAATTCTCATTTTTGGAGAAAACAGTCTGATATAACTCACGGTCGCCCTGATAACGAGTGATGTAAGGTGGTAAAGGTATCACACCAACCGCATGCAGGGCCTCTGACACTGTCCAGGCATCGTTCGTACTCAATCGCACAAGGCGACCGCCGTGAACCTCTTCTGGCAACCAATCCAATATCTCTGCAGTTATCGGCGCAGAAGCTGTCATCGCTGCAGCTTCTTGCAGGACTTGAGCACGCCCACATTCTATCCTGGCGCCAGGCTTCAGGCGTCGGCCGGGCTTTACAAGTGCCTCCCAAACCGATTCACTGCCATCAGGTTCACTACTGATCTCACGCAGCAATAACAACTCGGACGCTGCGCCTGAACCTGCCTTACGGCCAATCAACCTTGCTGGCAGAACCCGAGTATCATTTGCCACCAGCAGGTCAATTGGATCAAGGTACTCAATGATGTCTGAGAATCTACGATGCTCTATGCGGCCATCTGCACGATGCAAGACCAACAAACGACAAGAATCTCGGGGTATCGTCGGTTCCTGAGCTATTGATTCCTGTGGAAGATGATAGTCGAACTCAGCAGTAAGCATGGTCATTCAGTACCCGCCATCTGCTTTCTTCTCTGTTTTCGCAACTCTTTTCTCGCGGCACGCTCTAAGTCCGCCTCGATCTCTGAGAATCGGCAACCACAGTATCTTTGATTGTACATACCCAGCTCTCTGGATCGCTTACTTGAAGCTGCGAAGAGATCTTGATAGTTATCTTCCAAAGCCTTGAGACCGTGATCAATGGCAGCTCGTTTCAACTCCTCAATGATCAGTTCAGTGAACTGATAGGGACTGATAGTCAATGTAGTGCCAATTGTGTCGTAGCCTTCAGCAACCGCCAGGTCAGCTGTTTGCGATAAACGCAGCCGATAACAGGCAGCACAGCGCTTTTGACGAAGCAGCAGGTTATGTTGGCAACAATCGTCTGTGGGTATAATCGGATAAGGACCACCAAATACGCCGACTGCTCTCTCCCACTGCTCGGGTTGATATTCGGCGGTGATCAGAGTGCAGCCAACCATTGTGGCATAGTCGCGAAGTGCAGCCAAACGCAGTTGGTATTCCCCTTGCGGATGGATATTCGGGTTGACGAATACCAGCGCCAGCTTCGCTTCTGTTTGTGAGAGTAACCGCAGCGGCTCGATTGAGCATGGTCCGCAGCAGGCATGTAAGAGTATTAAATCCATAGTGTATATTCTAATAGTAAATGTCGGCAGACAATAGCTAACAGAGATAATCCATCGGGGAAAACAAAGAGACGACCTAGGTCGCCTCTCGTAGTCGTGCAACTATCTTAAAACCGGTTTACAGTTTACGGACGTTGCTTGCTTGGAGCTTACCGTTCTGACCGGTGGTGATATCAAATTCCACGCGGGCATCCTCGTCGAGCGTCTTAAACCCATCAGTCTGGATTTCCGAGAAGTGAACAAAGAGATCGTCGCCATCTTCACGTGAGATGAAACCGTAACCTTTGTCCGGATTGAACCACTTTACCTTACCTTCAGCCATGTCTTGCCTTTCTTTCTGCCTTACAGGCATACCACTAACAGTGCGAACCCAGCCATGGAAACTCACTGCGTGCCTACGAGTCCGTGTGGACTCACATTGGGAAGTTTACCATACTGTTACTGAATTTCCACGAAAAAACGCAAATTGTTTGCGCAGCTATCTGGCGGTATTTGTTTGTTTAGTTTGATTTATGTACTTTTCGACATGAAATCTTCCAGATTTGACTTCTCGTGGACTCAAATTTGTGGGTCACGTTCCTCTGGTACCGAGATACCTTTGATCTCCCTGACCATCACTCAGCGCGATAGTGCTCGAGCAGAGCTTCCTCGACCAAAGCAGGTACCCAGTCATGGATCCTGCCACCCAACGAGGCTACCTCTTTGACCATCGATGACGAGAGGTACATATGTTCTGGAGTAGCCATGATGAACATGGTCTCCAGTGTTGGATTCAAACAGTAGTTCAACGAGGCTTGTTGGAATTCGAACTCGAAATCGGTAACGACACGTAGACCTTTGACGATTGCTATCGCACCGACCTCAACCGCGAAATCCACCAACAGATTGGAAAACGTCTGGACCTCGACGTTCTTCAAGTGTTTTACGGCATCGATGATGAAGGCGATCCGATCCTCTTCTGAGAAAAGAGGTCCTGTACCACCTTTTTTCGGCGAACTCGCAACCCCTACCACAATGCGATCAAAGATCTGCGATGAGCGTTCGATAACGTCGACATGCCCCAGGGTTATCGGGTCAAAGGTACCGGGAATCAATGCCGTGCGCATACTTGCTCCTCCTCGTGATAGATGATGAAATCGATCTGGGTTGTGCCATACCTTTTGCAGGATAGCAGTTCAAAGCCCCTGTCGGAATATGAATCGGTCAACAGTGAGACTTTTGATTCATCAGAACCGCTTGTAGCATGCTCATAGCTGATCAGCGCCCTAGGCTGCAGATAGCCACGCATCGCCAGCTCTGAGATGATTCTAGAAACCTGTTCTGGCTTGAAAGCATAGGGAGGGTCGAGTATCACCAGGTCGAATGGCGCAGTTCTTTTGAGCTCACCTCGCTTCAACGATGTCATGATTGAGCCCGCAAGAACGGGAGCTGATACGTTGAGATCTCGCAGGTTGGCCTTGATGGTCTTAATGGCAGCAGGGGCGCAGTCACAGAACAGACAACTGGCTGCTCCGCGTGACAAAGCCTCTATCCCCAAGGCCCCCGAACCAGCGAAGGCATCCAACACGTTACTGTTCGCGAATCCCTGCGACAAGACGCTGCTGACAACACTGGCCCAAGCTTCGCGAACCCTATCAGTTGTTGGACGCGTTGTAGCTCCTGGCACAGAATTGATCGTTCTCCCTTTGAATTCTCCAGCGATTATCCTCATGGTTCTCTCTTGTCATCTGTAGCGGAATCCATGGTCATTCCTCGTCGCCACAATAGATCGTTTCCAATTCTCGGGCGAGTAGATAATGCTGCGGATGAGAGAAGTCGGGATCTTCTGCCAACAGTTGACGCGCGTCATCGTGCGCCTGCTGGATCACATCCGAGTCACGGATGACGTTGATGAGCTTCAGAGCCGTTGCGCCATGTTGACGACTACCAAGGATATCTCCCTCTTTTCGCAACGAGAGGTCATACTCGGCCAACTTGAATCCGTCATTCGTCTTGACCATCGCCTGCAGTCGCGCCTTTGCCTCATCTGATCGTGGGTCAGCAATCAAGAACACCTTGGCGTCATCTGTTCCCCGTCCAACCCGTCCGCGCAATTGATGCAGCTGAGAAAGACCGAAACGATCTGCGTCTTCGATGATCATCACGGTCGCTGATGGTACATCAACCCCCACTTCCACGACGGTGGTGGATACGAGGATATCTATGTTCCCCAAACGAAAATCCGTCATCACCTTGCGCTTGTCTGCTGGGGAGAGACGCGAGGTCATCAGGCCGATACGCGCCTGAGGGAATACCTTATTACGCAGGAACACGACCTCCTGCTCCGCAGCTTTGATGTGCTCTCTATCCTGCTCTGACGAGAACTCGGTAATCAGTTCAGGCTCAATTTCCTCTTGAACCTGGTTCTCCGAAAGTTGCTGCCCGCCAAAACTAATCAGCGGACAGATGATGTATGCCTGTTGACTGGCTTTCAGCGCCTCTCTGATCGCATCGTAAGCCTCACCTTTGTTATTGCGCGGCAATAGCTTGGTAACTACTTCGGTGGTCGCTCTGGGTCGGCTTCGCAGGTAGCTTACCTCCATGTCACCGTATAGCGTCAGAGCAAGCGATCGCGGTATCGGCGTTGCGCTCATCGCCAACAGATCACAACCCGAACCTTTCTCTCGTAATGCCTGTCTTTGCGCCACACCAAACCGATGCTGCTCATCGATCACCGCTACTGTCAGTTGCTTGAATTTAACATCAGGCTCTAATAGCGCGTGCGTACCGAACAGTACCGTTATCCGCCCTGACGCCAAATCCTCAAGTAGTTGCTGGCGCTGTTGCCGATTGGTTGTAGAGGTCAACAGAGCCCAGGAAATACCTGATTCAGCGAATAATGGCCCCAGACTCAATGCGTATTGCTCTGCCAATACCTCTGTCGGCGCCATCATCGCCGCCTGTGTTCCGCTGGCATGAGCGGCAGCAAGCGCGTAAGCAGCTACCATCGTCTTACCAGAGCCCACATCACCAAGCAACAAGCGGTTCATCGCCTCTGGGGCAGCCATGTCGTTGAGAATCTCACGTATGCTTCGCTCCTGATCCGCTGTCAAGGTGAAGGGCAATGAGTTCGAGAGTCGATCCAGAACCTCTCCTGTGATTCGATGAGAGAACTCCGCTCCGAGTTCGACCTCACTTCTGCGTCTGCGCATCAATTGAAGTTGGAGATAGAGGACTTCTTCATAGGCCAGACGCCTGTGCGCTTGCCGCTGCTCTGGCCAATCAGCTGGGAAATGGATGGCTTTCAGCGCAAATCTACGGCTCATCAATTGATGTTTGATGCGCAATTGCACAGGTAGTGGATCTAAAACGGCTCCTGTTGCCTCTAAAGCCTCACTGATCAGTCGCGACATCCAAGCTGCGGAAATGTCAGATGTCGCATGATGTACGGGTTTGATACCCGCAAGTTCATTGACGCCGGTATCATCAGCCTCTCCACTCTCCTCAGCTTGCGAAATGACAGTGTACAGCGGAGAATTCAGGCGTTTGTAGCCAAAATGATGCTCAATCTTCCCCAGCAACAATAGCTTGGTTCTCGGTTTGATTGCCCTTATCAACCATGGTTGATTGAACCAAGAGGCATACAACACGCCGCTGCCATCCAGTACCGATGCTTCGATTATCGTGAGATTCTTTCGCGGACGTTTGACAGAGACCTCGTCAACTGTTCCGAGTATGCTCTGCTTCTCGCCCAACCGTGCGTCGGCGATACGAACTATCGTCGAGAAGTCATCATAACGAAACGGAAAATGATAGATGAGATCACGTACAGTTGAGATGCCGAGCCTAGACAAACCTCTTGCGCGTGTTTCCTTGACTGAACGGATACGTGAAACCTTGTCGTCCAACAGCAGCGTCTGTATCAGGCGCTCACAGTCGGAGCTGTCAGCTTTACCAGTAGCTTTCTGCTGTCTGGAATCACGTGGCACGATCCCCTACTCTATCGCCATCACCAGTGGATAGAGCGGCTGATCACCACGATGCGCATCCACCTCAAGATCGGGATATGTCTCCTCAATGTCCTGCAACAGATTCTCGAAGTCCTCTTGGTTAAGATCCTCACCCGCGAGTATCGTCAGCGTGTCTGCCTCATCATCATGTATCATCGCGATCAACTCCAACGCGACTTGCTCCAGCTCATTGCCTACCACTTCGATTGTGTCATTGGTGATGCCGATGATGTCGCCACTGTTGATCGGTTTGCCGTTCGCGGCCTTTGCATCCTTGATCGCTGTGGTGATCTCGGCGGTACGCACGCCCTTGATCGCCTCTGTCATAGCCCGCGCGTTTTCTTCCAGGCCAGCCTCAAGATCAGCCAGGAACAAGGCAGAGAAAGCCTGTGGGACGCTTTTTGTGGGTACAACGGCAACGGGTTTCTCACTGACCTCCGCAGCCGCGTTCGCGGCTAGGATGATGTTCTTGTTATCTGGGAAAATAATGACACTTTTTGCGGACACAGCGTTGATGGCATCGAGTAGATCCTTCGTGGAAGGATTCATGGTCTGCCCACCATTGACGATATGATCGACACCAAGTGATGTCAGTATCTTATGCATACCTTCTCCGGCTGCTACCGCAATGAAACCAAGATCTTTCATCTGTTCAGGGGCTGGTGAAGTACCATCCTGCTCCGCCAACATACGGTTCCGCTCTCGGCTCTGCAGGTTCATGTTATGGATGTGAACTTCTGAGACCTGTCCGCGCCCGGTCATATAGGAAAGGACCTCGCCGGGATCGTTTGTGTGTACATGTACCTTAAAATCAGGAGCACTGCCTACCAACAATTCGCAGTCACCCATTCTACTGAGGAAATCCTGTGCGTCATCAATGTCGATTGTATCGCTGATCATCAGGAACTCTGTGCAGTAGAGATACTCGCTGCCTTCCCAGTCGTCTATCTGTTCAATCTCAACTTTTGGTTGCGGTTGGCTGATGCTCTCTAGCGTGGGCAATGCCGTGATCTCCCCCGTAACTGCCCTGACGAAACCTTCGATCAACAGCGCCAGACCAAATCCACCAGCGTCTACGACACCGTTCTCCTTGAGTACCGGCAACAGTTCTGGAGTCCGACGCACAGAAGCAAAGGCTACCTCAGTGATGAACCGCAATGCCTCATCTTTGGTCTTCATCTCATCCGCCGCCTGTCTGGCTGCTTGGGAAGTATCACGCAGAACCGTGAGGATGGTGCCTTCAACCGGTTTGCGTACTGCTTGAAAGGCAACTGCTGTCGCTCGTTCCAAGGCTCTGGCCATCGTTGGAGCATCGAATTTCTCGGCTCCCTCCAAACCTTCACAGAGCCAGCGTAATATCTGAGATGTGATAACGCCCGAATTGCCGCGAGCACCCATCAACGAGCCATGGGTTATGGCTTTGCGTACATCGACAAACGCTGCATTCTCAGGAAGAGCCGCGACTTCCTTGACCACTGTCTCGATAGTCAAGGACATATTGGTCCCGGTATCACCGTCAGGAACAGGAAAGACGTTCAGCTTGTTGATGTCGTCCTTACGCGAGGATAGCGCCAGAGCCGCAGCTTGGATATAGGGTAGATAATCTGAAGATGACATTGAACTTATTCTCCGGTTCGAATTCTGGGCCGGTCAGCAATTGACCCATTCCAACAGAAACTGGTCATGTGCCCTTTCGTCATTTGCTCTTTCTCACATGGACACCCTGCACATGCACGATGATGTCATCTATTGGTATCTCGGCATAATGCTCGAGAACGAATCTGACCCTATCCGCGAGGTTGTCCGAGACTGTCGAGATATTGGTACCATGCTCAATCACCACAAATAACTCTACGGAGATACCAGATTCGCCGCTGTGCACCAAAATGCCACGACGTAGTCGGCGTGCTGGCAACATCTTGGCGAAGCCATCTTGTAGCGTTGGTGCAGCCATACCAACCACACCGTAGCTCTCCAACGCGGCGTAGCCAGCAAGATCCGCTATCACATCAGTGGCCACACTTAAAGAACCAGATACCACCTGTTGATCTTTATCAGTCATAGTGCCTCCAAATCCCGGCGGTTTGATTCCTGCCATCATTTCTGCCCGTGTATCGAACAGGATTAACAGGACACCGCGAAAACACCGGGTTACGATTATACGGTACTATGTGGTGTTTTCGGAAGGCAGGCTGTGTTTTTCCTCTGAGGA
>JAAYYH010000103.1 GCA_012515495.1 Coriobacteriaceae bacterium
CCTTGTTCGCAGCAATAACAGCGCCGCGCAGAGCTTCGGGATCAACAGAGTCAGGAGCCTCTTTGGTAATGGTCTGGATGGCTATCTCACTGGCCACCTCTCCGGCTTCATGCCCGCCCATCCCATCGGCTACCGCGTAGAGTGGGGGCTTGATAATCAGTGAATCCTCATTATGTTTCCTTACACGTCCAACATCGGAACGCGATCCGGTCTTGAACAGATGAACAGAATTCTTCATCAACGACTCACTCTCAATGTAACGTCACCGATGCTCACTATGTCACCGGATTCCAGTCTCACCAGCCCCGAGGCAGCAGTACCGTTGACCAGCGTACCATTTGTTGATCCCAGATCCTCTACCAACAACGCATCTCCCATCCGCGTAAAGCGGGCATGACGCCCAGAGACATAACTGGCAGCTATTACAATGTCGGCACCAGGTGAACGACCAACTATCACCGGCCCGTTGACAGCGACTCTAACACCACGAAGCTCTCGAGGACCCTGTTCTACCGCGATAGTCCATTTCTGGCTCTTGCGATTCTGTCCCTTGACCAGACCGATGCCCGTTTTCATCACTGCAAAGAGGAACAAGAACAGTAAAGCTACCAACAGCAGACGACCGGCTAACAGGGTAATGTCTATCACCTGATCAGCGCTCCCTGAACTCGAAGACAGTCACGCCAACGGTTAGACGATCACCATCGCGCAACAAGGCGCGCTCTACCGGTCGACCGTTGAGCTGAGTGCCATTGGTCGAATCCAGATCGGCAATCTTCCATCTGCCGGTCGCATCCTGACTGAGTTGTAGATGATTGCGTGAGGCATTCGCGTCATTCACTACAACATCGCAGGTGTCTCCGCGCCCTATGATCATCGTCGTGCGGTTTAATTCAAAGATACGGCCCGAAGAGAGATTAACGATAGTTGATTTCCCCATGCTGCGAGCATATGCCTGTGCTGGTGCGTCAAATGAGGGTTGGTCGAGAACAGCATCACTGTCATCGGATTTATAAGACAGATCCAGGTGATTGTTATGAGCCTGCTGCAAGGCTTCTCGCAGTCCCGCCGCTCCGAGGACAGGGGCACCTGACATCACAGCAGCAGCTCCCGCTCCCGAAAAGTCACCGTGAGCCTGTTTGCCAGTATCAATACCGTAGAATTCCATCTCTTCCTGTCGGAGCTTAGCGATGGTTGGTGCCGAGACATTCTCAGCTACGACATCGAACTTGCCGCTTTTCAGCTGTTCATCAACGATGAAGCGTACCAGAGGCCGACCATCGAATTGCAGATCGTGTTCGTTTCCCTTTGCCAGCAGGTAAGTCTCGATCTCTGCCGCGAGTGTTGGATAGAAACCGAAGAGGTTCCTGTCATCTTTTGGATTGACCAATACCGTGTACAACGTCGGCGCATACTGACGTCCGGCGCCAACCAGCTTTTCGCGCAGCATCTGCTTCTCGGCGCGCTTCGCGATCTGTGCGGGTTCGATAGGGGATTTGAACACGGATCCTGCTGCCTTATCAAAAGCATCCTCCATACCGTCTTCGAATCGTGAGAAGATTCCCATGTCATTCTTCTTCCTGGATCATGGAATGGGGCGTCACTCCAATAACTGTCAACACTGCAACTACTATGAAGGAAAGGCTCAGGCAAGCAGTGAGGCTGGTTATGTAGCCCAGACCCAGTGTCAAGCCTATTGCTAAGGGTACTACTACAGTGGCGACTATCAGTATAGCTGTTGCTAAAATGCTGCCTATGAAGCATGCCATCCGAGTGCCCCATTGGCACAGCAAGGCCATTACAAAAGCAGAAAGAATCCATGCTGTCAGTGTGATCCAGGTCTGTGGATTCTGAATCGAAGCAACGAACAGGCCCCAGGCTGCTTGACTTGAAACCTGGAAACCCGGGCCACAGTGCATGAGGTCAGAAGAACCGGTAAGAGGAGCGATTAGTATCATCAGTAATCCGCCGGCCAATGCGGCTATCCAGGAGCGTTTCCAGGAGATGAAGTAACCTGCCAGCAACGGTAGCGCAAATGGCATCCAGAGGATTGCCAACAGCGGTAAGGCTGTTACCACGATGGCATCCGCGGCACTACGGCGACCAATCAGTAGCCACCAAAGCGCAGCAATCAACAACAATCCGATTGCCAGCAATGGGATACCCGTCAAATAGATGCCGGCAGATAATATCAGTAAAGCCAACACTGCTCCCAGTTGGGGAACCAGGGCGCCAGCCAACGCAATCAGCGCAGCGATTCCCAGTTGGAGTGGCAGCTGCATCTCTGGCGGTGTGACAGAGCTCAACATAGAGGCGACACCCAATGCCGACTGATCCACTCCCGAGCTGCCAAGCGGACTAGAGGATACTATACCTGCTTGAGCGCTCAAAGAACTCAGCCCCAGCCAAGCCATGGCCGCACAGGCTACGGCACTCGTTGCCCTGCCAAAGATGTTGCGAGCCCGCGGCCTGAGACGATCCCAAAGTGGTATCGTTATCGGGATGTCAGCGTCCGGCTCAGGATCTATTGCCTCTGCCACTGTGTTTTCGCTGTTGGTTTTCTCAAAATCGGCGAGGGCCCTGAGTTCACGTCTGCCCAGCTGTGTGTCACCGAGCCAAGGTGCAAGCTCTCGATAGAATTCGGCAATGCTTTCGTGACGCAAGGTCTTGTCGGCTGCGAGTGCCCTGAGGATGACATCATCAGCTGCAGGATCAAGATCATCACGGAATGCTGAGGGCAAGACGATCTCAGAACTCTGTATCAGTGTCTCTGATTGCCGGGTATCTGATGCGACGAAGGGATTGAGGCCTGTGAGCAGCTTATACGTCAAAGCTGCCAACGCCCAGAGATCCGTTCTCTGGTCGACCTCCTGCATCAACAGCTGCTCCAAGGGCATGTAACCAATGGTCCCACCTTGCGGCTCTCGGTAACCTGAGGTACCCGAGAGCTCAGAGAGCCCAAAGTCCGTCACCTTAACGCGTCCAGCACGATCGATGAGGATATTGTCTGGTTTGATATCCAGATGGAGCACCTGATTCTCATGTGCGCACTCAAGCGCCTGA
>JAAYYH010000104.1 GCA_012515495.1 Coriobacteriaceae bacterium
CTTTCTGCGACAGGACTTATAACGATGTGGAGATTCTCAAGCACCGAGTGAAGTGCCCTCAATGCGGCGGGTGGATGAGTAAGAAGATGGGCAAGTACGGAGAATTCTACAGCTGCGCGAATTATCCAGAATGCACCGCCACAATCGACATCAAAGCTACTGACAAGCTCTCTTATGGATACGTGAATAGCGAGGGAAAGTCTGGGGGCAGCGTAGTTGGGGACAAGTGTGGTCCAGCTGGGGGCAGGGGCAGCGTCAAGAGTAGCGTCAAGCGCAACACAGGAGGTATCAGCTATGGCAGCGTCGAAGCCGGGTGTAATTCCGAGGGCAGCCATGCTGGGGGCAAGAGCGGCTCAGCGGTGGTCAAGCGCAATGCCCCCGAGCGCAACCCTGCTGGGATCAGGTGCCCGTTATGTGGCGCTCCAATGAAGAAACGAACCGGCAAGCATGGGCCGTTTTATGGTTGCAGCAGGTACCCCAAATGCAAAGGAACGATTGCCATTCGAAAGTGATCGCATGGCTACAAACGATTACTGAATCCTGTTACTCACTCACGCCGACCAACGCGGTTGAGTCGAACATTGCACCCTGATAATCCAAATCAAGCTAGCTTTTTGCGAGTTTCAGGAGAGTTGGTGAGAAACAGGCTGCACAATCTGGGTATCTGCTACTTAATTGCGATTATCAGCCAGTTTAGGGTCTGGGAGTATAGGAAACACCCAGAATATCGACAATTATTAGCAGAATCGGGCTAATGAGCGAGCCTTAACGATGACGAATATAAACCCTGGTTGAAAGTCTTAGTTCGCTCCGCGAGAAGATGTCTGTCATGCTTCCTAAGCAAACGGCTCTTCAACGCGCAATCACGAAAGCTCCGACTAGCGCAAACGTCGCGAAAACTATACAATAAACGCGACACAGAAAGGCGGTTCATGGTGAACAGAAAGGGATACACGGAGTTATTGGATAGGCGGATCAGGGAGATTCCTCGTGGGGAGATCTTCGTCACGTCTGATTTCTCCGATATCGCTGATGACAATACCATCCGCCGCCTGCTCAAACGCATGGCTGATAACGGCGACATCAAGCGCGTCGCCTCTGGCATCTATTACGTTCCCAAGGTAAGCAGCATTCTCAAGGAAGCCGTTCCGCCAAGTCCAGAGAAAGTCGCCTATGCCTTAGCCAGAGCGCACAACTGGACTATCGCCCCCAGTGAGGGTACGGCACTCAACAAGCTGGGGCTCTCTACGCAGGTGCCAGTCGTTTGGACCTACATCAGCGACGGACCATACCGGTCGCGCGTTGTCGATGGTGCGCAGATAGACTTTAAGCACGTTGCGAACAGGAATATCACCGGTATGTCGCCGACGACTCTGCTGGTCGTCCAGGCCTTGAGAGCTTTAAGAGAAGACAGGATTGACGATACCGCGATTAGGAAGATCAGGCAGCGGCTTTCGAATGATGACATCAGTCGGCTGGTTGCCGAAACCGAGAGGGCAACGGCTTGGATTCGGAGGGCTGTCCGCAGGATAGCCTATGAAGGAGAACACGAATGAAGGATATCGCTCGGGCATCAGTTGAAGAATTGAAAAATCTGATTGAAATTACCCGTAAGGCGACGGGATTGAGTGAGTCGGTAATCGAGAAAGACTTCTGGGTCTGCTACACGCTGGACCATCTGTTCCATCATAGCGAGTTCAAGGATCATATCGTCTTCAAGGGAGGCACCAGCTTATCAAAGGCCTTCGGGTTGATTGCAAGGTTCAGCGAGGATATCGATCTAATTCTGGATTGGCGGCTGCTCGGTTATGGTCTGGACGAGCCTTGGCAGGAGCGCAGTAACACCAAGCAGGATAAGTTCAAGCTGGAGTCGATTGAGCGCACCAACAGCTATCTGGCTGATGTGTTCGCCCCATCGCTTAAGGCTTCTTTGTCTAAGGAGATTGGAATCGATGCAATTGTGTACACAGCTGATGAGGAGGAGACCGTTATCTTCGAGTATCCTCGCATCTACCAACCGGGTGCGGCCTTGGATGTGATCCGGCTGGAAATCGGCCCACTTGCAGCTTGGACTCCGACGGTAGAGGCCAGCGTCACTCCATACATTACTGAGCAAAGGCCCGATGCTTTTACTGAGCCCTCAACGGTTGTGACCACCGTATCACCGGAAAGGTCGTTTTGGGAGAAGATCACTATCCTCCATCAAGAGGCCAATAGACCGGCCGATAAGGCGTTGCTGCAGCGTTACTCGCGCCACTACTACGATGTCTATCGGTTGGGGCATTCGCCTGTTAAAGATCGCGCTATTGAGGACATTGCATTGTTGCAAAAGGTCGTGGACTTCAAGATGAAGTTCTATCGGTCTCAATGGGCTCGTTTTGAGGATTGCAAGCCTGGCTCTATAGTCCTGTCGCTGCCTGACAATCGGATCACAGAGCTGGCTTCCGACTACCAAGCCATGCAGGAGTTTCTTATCGGTGAACGACCGTCGTTCGATGAGATTATGGACTATCTCGAGGTACTTCAGGATGAGATCAATTCGCTGAGAAGATTGTCATAGTAATAGGTGACCAAGTGAGCAACGATTACCAACAAGAGAGACTCAGGCTTGGCAAAGAGCTAAGATCCCTACAAGCTGATCAAGTTGTGATCGCGCATCGCATTGGAGAGATAGAAGAGCGTCTCACCATTCTGAATGAGATCGATATGGCTTCGCAAGAATCTGCCTGTCATGCTGATAGCTGTACTACCGGGCTCTGGCCGGAAGAGGCGGAAGCTATCAGGGCTTCAGATAAGTTGGTGACCAGGGAAAGTCCTCTTGAGGATAAGTATGAGCTGTTCATTAAGCTATTCTCTGGTAGACCTGATGTACATGCCATGAGATGGAGAAGTGGAGAAGCCTACTCGCCTGATTGCGCTAATCTCTGGAAAGATGCTATCTGTTGCAAGCGCAAAGACGTACGTGGCGAAGTGAAATGCAGCGAATGCAAACACCGAGTGTACGCGCCATTGGACTTAGCGCTTTTCAAAGCGCATATAAATACAACCGATGAAGGTCGAAAGACCGTGCTGGGAGCCTATCCGCTTAATGCTGAAGACAACTGTAAATTCATCGTCGCCGATTTTGACGGTAAACTAAAGAAGACAAAGACGAATAAAGCCCGTGCCACAGAAGAGGTTGATGAGGATGCGTCGCAAAGAGCTAAAACCATAGCAGCTGCATTCCGCACTACATGCCTCGACGCTGGAGTACCTATCAGTGTAGAGATTTCCCGTTCCGGTAAGGGTTATCATGTTTGGTTGTTCTTCTCGGATTGGGTACCCGGAGGCAAGGCACGAAGGCTATTCACGGCGCTGTGGACCAAGACGATGGACGAGAGCCCCGGCCTTGATTTCTCGGTATATGATCGCTTTATTCCCTGCCAGGATACCGTCTCGAACAGTGGTCTTGATGGTGGGATCGGAAACTTGGTTGCGTTGCCCTTTCAGGGCGAAGTTGGCAGATTCGGGTTCACTGTATTCCTTGATGCAGAATTCCGGCCATATCATGATCAGTGGGAA
>JAAYYH010000291.1 GCA_012515495.1 Coriobacteriaceae bacterium
ATTGCGATAGCCCCGGCACCCATAATATCGACTATTCCTTTGAAGGAACTTCCGGCCCGTATTCTGCGGAATCCAAGAATAAAAAGCACTGCTGAACAGCAGTACAGGATCAGCGGAGCAACCGACTGGACAAAAAACATTAGACATCATCCTCCTTCAATGATCTCAATGATGCCTCCGATTCTTTGCCGTGTCAAGAAAAAAAGGGGCCCCGCAAATGATGAGGGCCTGGGGCGGACCTTTCATCCTGCGGGACCTGTGCGTGGGGAAGTTCATCAACCGAACGAAGTTGTTTTTTTATGTAGCCATATTTTCGCCCGTTTTCCCTGAAATGCCAATAGTATTGGTCATTCAGTCCATTTTGTTCATATTGTTTTCAGCTGGGAGATACGGACGAAATAGCATATAATGTGAACCGGGGAGGAGATACAAATGGTTGTACAGCTTCCTGTTCGGGTTCTTATAGCGGAAGACGACCCCATGATCTGCAGTCTTCACACGCAGGCAGTCCGGCAGATAAACGGGTTCATGCTTGCCGGGACAGTAAGCAATGGTCATGAACTTCTGGAGTTTTTCCGGAATGACACTGCTGACCTCATCATCATGGATATTTTCATGCCCCGCATGTCGGGTCTCGAAGCCCTCAAAAAGCTGAGGGCAAAGGGAAACACAGCTGATGTTATCCTCGTCTCTGCGGGCAAAAAGATGGACCTTGTCTCAAGGGCACGGACGCTGGGAGCATTCGACTACATGATCAAGCCCTATACCCTCGACAGGTTCCGGGCATCTCTCGAATCATACCTCGAACACAGAATGCTCATGAAAAAAACCCGTGAAGAGGCAACGCAAGAGGACGTTGATGCCCTTTTTGAAAAGGGGCTGCTTTCTCCCGTACCTGCGGAAGACCCCCTGCCGAAAGGATTTCAGCAGGAAACCCTTCAGCTTGTTTTTGATTGCCTTCAATCATCTGAATGCCCTACGGCCCTTGAAATCGGGAAAAAACTCTCCCTGTCCCGCACGACGACCCGGCGATACCTGGAATACCTTGCAGTAAAAGGAAAAGCTGCCGTGAAATTTGAATACCGCTCAAGCGGCCGCCCGCTCAAGCGGTACTGCTCCATTGAAAAAGATTGAACGGAACAGGCAAAATCATGATGGACAGGTTTGCCTGACATGAAAGACGAAAAAAAAGCTGAAGTCCACCTTCCAGCAGCAAGCGGAAACTCCATTAATACCCGACAAACGAACGATTCCTTTTTTTCCGTCGCGAAAATTTGCGAAACCGCTATCTCCTCGGTTCTGAAAGAAACCCGTCAGAAAAACATGCAGATCTCACTGTCAATCGACCCCTCGGTGCCCCATCTCCTAAAGGGCGATGCCACACAGCTCAGAAACGTACTGCGGACAGCTCTCGTAAATGAAATGACAGGAACTCCATCGGGACCGATCGCCCTCTCAGCGGTGACAGGACGTTTTTCTCCCCCCGTTGTGGAAATCCGGTTTTCCATCTCCGGCGCCGGAACTCCCTTTTCGTTCCGCCTCCCATTTGAAGATGCCTCCGAAGAACAGCGCAGCCCCGGGCAACGAAATCATCAGGAAAATACGGCTTCCCCGTCCGCTGAGACACCAATCCTATTCCTTATG
>JAAYYH010000105.1 GCA_012515495.1 Coriobacteriaceae bacterium
CGTCACCGATGTTGGCGCCTGGAGCGATTCCCAGTCCACCGATCAGACCCGCGCAGAGGTCTGAGACGATATCGCCATAGAGATTAGGTAGCACCACAACGTCGAAATCGTCGGGACGTAAGACCATTCCCATACAGGTCGCGTCAACGATACGATCCTCGAACTCGAGACGACCCTCGTACTTAGCCGCAACCTCGCGGGCAACCCGCAAGAACAGACCATCAGAGTATTTGAGGATGTTAGCCTTATGTACGGCCGTGACCTTCTTGCGGCCATTGGCCAGAGCGTATTCCATTGCCCAGCGCACGATACGCTCGGATCCTGTGATGGAGATGGGCTTGATGGAGATACCCGAGTCGCGTCTGATGACGCCTGCGCCATGCTGCTCGCAATAGTCAATCAGACCCAGCGCGCCTTCACTACCCTGCTCAAACTCAACGCCTGCATAGAGATCTTCGGTGTTCTCACGCACCAAGACGAGGTCAACCCCGTGATAGCGAGCACCGGTTCCCTCAATCGAGAAGGACGGACGCAAGTTGACATAGAGGTCGAGAGCCTTGCGCAAGGCAACATTGACACTGCGGAAGCCACTTCCCACCGGTGTAGTAACAGGCCCTTTGATAGCGACCCTATTCTTCTTGATGGACTCAATAGTGGATTCTGGCAATGGAGTACCTTCGGTGTCCATCAGGTGAGCGCCAGCCTCGGCGATCTCCCATTCAATATCCACTCCAGTAGCCTCTACTACCCTACGCATCGCCTCTGTGATCTCGGGTCCGATACCATCACCGGGAATCAGCGTCACTGTGTGCTTACTCAATGTCTTTCTCCTAACTTGAGGGCTTGTTACTCTTCTTGTTATACCTGTATGTTGCACCTGAGGTTTCCCGCATTGGTTTCCTGGCTGTCCTAGCTGTCCTGACTGCCTTGGTCGCCTCTGATGTTCCCATCTGTTCTACTTCTGCTTGCAGAGCTCAACTATCTGGATGGCCCGTCGTTTGAGGGTACCGTTAGAATTCGTAGCGTCAAAAGCCATCCTGTTTGCCAGCGCAGCTGCAACTTCCTTACCGATGTTTCCTTCGGCAAAGGCGATTATCGATACCAGCATATCCTGGAACTCGGGATCACCGTGATAGCACTGGATTGCCTCGTCCAAAAGCGACCAGATCTTGTTGGCTCGCTTGGGGTCTCCGGATCCGTAGGAGCAGAGGAATCGCACCGCGGCCAACCGCGCCGCGCCTGAGCTGTCATCGAAGAGTGAGGATTCCGCGCCGGCAATCGCATCGGCGCATGCCGCGGGATCTTGTGTCGCTACATTGACCAGAGTCTCCAGGCATTCCCAACGCGTCTGAGCTTCTGGTCGATGCAGCGCGTCGACGATCTGGTCGATGAAGGGAAGCAGAGCCTGAGCGTCTTTCTCCGAGATAGAACGGATGGCCGCCGCGCTGAATTGACGGGTGCGGCGGTCAGCGGTGGAGAGATTCTCAGCCAAAGCCTCCATGATCACGTGATCAGCCAGAGCTTGTTCGGCAACTGCCAGACGATCAGCGGAAGTATCGAAGAGTATCGTCTTGCTTGTGTTGACTTTGCTCTTGTCTTTTACTTTGGCTTTATCCATGGCATTTTCTTTATTCTTCTCTTTGGTAGTCACAGCGCAAAGCCACCGTTCTGCCTGAAATGGTTGACCAGGCCGCCATCGGCCAGCAACTTGGCCATTACTGAAGGAAGTGGGGCAAAGGGGATCTCCTCCGCCTTGGTGAGGTTTTTAACCACGCCAGCTTCAAGATCCAGCTCCAACTCGTCGCCCTCATCGATGCGATCGGTATCGCACTCGATCACCGGCAGTCCCGTGTTGATGGCGTTGCGGAAGAAGATGCGGGCGAAGGTCTTGGCCA
>JAAYYH010000106.1 GCA_012515495.1 Coriobacteriaceae bacterium
AGGGCTCGCTGCAAGGGATACAAGGTGAGATTTTTTGGCAGTGATTGTATCGAAATCTTAATTGACTAGAGGAATGATGAAACATCATGAGAACAGGTAGAAGTTCTGTTGGTCTATCAGCTTTGCCATTAAGTCTCACTTATAGGTATACTTGATCGGATTGGAGGCACCAGGCGATCTATATTTCTGTGGCACTCTCTTATTGACATAATCCCGTTGAATTGACTCGGGTGCCACACCCCCAATAAAGCCAAATCTCCCAGGAATATTGGGGAATCCCGGGAAATTAGTTTCATTAGCCTCCAACCATCTATCGGCAATGAACACTTGTCTGATTAGCCCCTGTGATACCGCAAGTATATACTTTGCCCTTTTTGCGCGCTTGGGATCCAACCGCCAAGCAAATCTTGTTGAGTCATACAGATTCAGCTCGTTTATACTTCTGTTGACATTGATTAAAAGGCATTTTTCAATTAAAACCGCCTCTGGTGCAGAATAATTGGTAATAATTTCTTGAACATGTGCAGGACCAAAATCATTTGCTCCTTCTCCAGACACAATATTGGTCAGTCCGGGAAAGACATCGATAAGTGCTGCTTCTACGATCTTCGCGGTGGGTTCATCCATTCCATGTCTATGGATGATGTGCAGCACTTCAAGTCCGGCATTTTTGATTTTTCGTATAGTCTGGATCTTTAACGAGGCTTCATCATATTCTTTCAGAAAATTTTTCTCTTCGCGTATATGATGAAAAATCCTATCACCCTTACCCCTGCCAACATAGAACGTCTCACCATTTCGCGGATCAATAAGGCGATAGACATAGTACTTCAATTTCTCAATCACCTCGGTGGGAAACCGATCATATGATACATTCATAATGTTATCCCCTTCAACAAATGTTGTGCTATGCAATTTGCCTCTACTTCAATCGGTCAAAACCCTTTCGTATTATCTCCGCCATCAACTTTCGTCGTTTATCAAGGAACTCCAAATACTCCATGTTTTCCCATCCTCGAGGGATGGCATGATATTGCTCAATTTGACCCAAGTCATCTTCGGATAATCCTGAGACCATTTGAGGCCAGTACACAGAGGGAGCATCATCGGAAATTTCCATGTTGTCGCTCCATTCAATGTATTCAAAGTTTGCGATCTGATTCCTTTCTCGATCCGTATTGAATCCGATTTTGGAGAGATATGCTTTCGGAAAAAGATGATGTTTTTCAACTGCACTTCTACTCCCAGAAGAACCCGGTCCAAATAGATTCTTGACCAGTACGTTGGAAAATAATGCTTTCACATCTAATAATACATGTGCTGCACAATACGCTTTCCATGCAGGGCTGTTTGGCGACGATGTTTCCATATGATTAGGTAAGGTTATGGAGAAATAATCATTGGTGAATACACTCTCTATACGATCATCAATAAATTTCAGGAATCCTTCCTCTCCTTCAATTGCTTTCAAGTCATTGAGATCTGCTTGAACCTTTGTTTCGGTAGATGTCGAATAGTAGGCTGATACTGCAACCATGTAATACCAACGAGAAATGCACTTCCTTAAGACATGCTTATTTGTAATACCATAATAGTATTTTCCGATGAGGAACATCATGTATGTGTACACCAGGTTATTTTCAGCGAGTATCAATTCATTACTGATATACCCTGCTGAAAGAACACAGTTGATGAACTCATGCCAGTTATTCAGATTTAGTACCTTGTCTAGAACGGTAGAGAGTATCCGGAAATTATCTTTTTGAAGATCCTCACTGAATTCCTCTGTCTCAAAATCCTTCCCCCGCAACAACATGTAAGCATATCTGAGCCTTGCTCGTTTGAACCCGAATGCCATCGCGATACGAATTATATGTTGTGGTTGAGGGGCAAACAATTGGTTATACGATGTACCACTGGAAGAGGGTTTGATTGCATCAATGCAGAATTCCTCGATCTTATTCCGTAAAGAATCATCAACGACAGACAACAGTGTAAGAATAAAATCGGTTTCCGTGAGATTTGTTCCTCCGGAATTCACCCGTACAAAGATATCGGCAACCGCGTCCTCGTCGGAACTTGCATTTATTGAAAGTGCAGGAATCTTGTAATCTTTCAGATTGAGTAAACTTTGAATATTGCTTGAGATGAGCTCACGTTCTTCATCACTAAGCTCCTTTCCGTTTCTCACACGGGCATCTTCCAAACGCTCAATGAAATTATTCTTATATCCCCAAGCGCGAGTAATGTTTTTGAAGACATCGCTAATATCTGAGATCCACTCAGGAGATCGCTCAATCGGAGCCGTGCTAACTTCGAAGCGTCTCTCAAGGGGGTGGAAAGCTATCTTCATCCTTCTTTGCTTGAAATTCTTGTCAATAACGGAAACTCCCTTTATCACCGCATACAATGAGGTAAGCCTTTGTTGACCATCGATTATGAGATGGGAGGGAGAACTGTGAGAATGCGCATCTTCACCTATCTGTTTTGAAGTCCCGTTCCCACTGGATTCCCAGAGTAAAAGATATCCGATGGGATAACCTCGTAGCATTGAGTCAAAGAGATCCCTGACCTTGGAATTTTTCCAAACAAAAGGCCTTTGAATATCCGGTAAACCTAACCGACCGCTTTGGATTTCCAAGAGAAGATGTTCGAGCTGATAGCTGACTTCATTATAGAGGATCGTATCCATCATTGAACTCCTATTTCTTAATCACTGAGTATATATCCCACTGTAGCAAAAATAAAGGTTGATCGGAAAGAAAATTGACTATGGGTAGTACTAAGTAAAGAAATCATGATCAATTAGTCGATCAAGCTCAAATCAACTACCCATGGATTTATTTGTGCCTAGCTGTCATAAATTATCGCTGCTTAATTAGGGGTACGCTTTCTCGGTGGTAGGTAAGGAGTGTCTATACGTAATGAAAACTCTCTACCTATCTACCAAGGAGGATACGATATGCGTAACCTACCCATAGCCTATGGCAACAGCTGTTATGCGAAAACCTGGACAAACAAGACCACGACATTCGATGAACTTTGCATGCGATTGTCGGAAACCATACGTACCACAGAATCAGTGGAAGAATACCCCAAGCTGCTGAAAGCAGAGCGCGACCGCATCAAGGACAAAGGTGGATTCGTTGGGGGACAGCTAAGGGATAACCGAAGAAAGCGGGAAACCGTAGCAAGCCGCTCCATGCTCACTCTCGATGCCGATCATGCGACACCTGAGTTAATCTCATCATTCAAGACCTCTTGTGCATACGCAGCGTGCCTTTATACCACGCACGGACATACCACTGAGGCTCCTCGAGCGAGGATCATCGTACCGATGGTCCGTGATGTCACACCCGATGAGTACATCGCGATCGCACGCTATTTCACCGATAGTCTTGGAATAGACCAATTCGATGAATGTTCCTACCGCCCGCACCAATTAATGTATTGGCCAACCACTCCATCA
>JAAYYH010000107.1 GCA_012515495.1 Coriobacteriaceae bacterium
CTTAAAGCCGCAACAGAGATATCTCGAATTGTGGTCCTGGTGTCTTAAGTGACACTGGGACCACGATTTTTCGTTGGAAAGGAACAAATGACCAGCAATCTTTCATTGGCGCGAAGCATCATGTGGATGACTTCCGTGTTGCTGGCAGGTGTATTACTTGGGGCTACGATTTCTTTCCTCATTGATCAGGATCGGTGTGGCCCTGAGGGCTTTACACATGGTTTTTCCATCAGTGAAATCCCATCGTCAGTCTCCCGGGATGAAGTGGTTTCCACGATCAGAGAAGCTGCGGGAGACGAGCACGTCAATGTCTATAAGATGTCGCCTTCAGCCCAGGAGAGTGTGCGTTCCACGGACTATTACGTGTTCATCGGTGAAGAAACCTTGGTGATAGGTGATCTCGATCAAGGAGCGTTCCCGACTTTTGGCACACAATTCCCGGCGACACTGCAGCCGGCGGCTGCACTGACCCGCGACAGGCTGCTGGGAACCTATCTAGTGCAAGGAGATGCTCAACAGGCCCAGGGGATTGTCTCTTCACTGGAGCGTTTGGGTATCCGGGCCCCTCAGACATCATCCCCGCCCAGCTCGTTACTGTGGGGAATCTTCCTGGTGGGTAGTCCATGGGGCATCGCGGTGCTGATTCTGCTCAGCGCGCTGGTTTTAGCGGCAGCGAATCTAGCAAGTGTGCGGCTGGCGATTGCGGGGTTGCGGCTCACCACAGGAATGCCGCTTAGTCGGATACGTGCCGCAGAGGGCTGCGCTCTTTTGATCCCTGTGACGGTCTGCGTAGCGCTGTCCTCATTCGCCCTTCTGGCGTATTCGCTGATCAATCTCAATGGGTATCAAGCCCGCACGATCTTGGTGATCGGTGCCCAACAACTGGTGATAGTACTGATTGCAGCTGCTAGCGCAATGGGGCTCGTGGCACTGTCGGTAAGAAATCATTCAATCGGTCGGATCATCAAAGGTGATCGTCCGATGCGGCTTCTTACCGTCCTATCCGCTACTGCGATTGTGATCGCGACAGCAGGTGCAGGTGGCAACACTGCAGGAACTATCAATCAGATCACTGAGTTTCGACAGGCTCAACCGGCCGACTCGTTCCGCGCTGCCAACCCCGAATTAGTGAAACCAGTCTTTAGCTATGCGATCGCCACAGAGGAAGCATCTGAAATCTTTCCCAAACTCGGCGAGATCTTCCGAACCATGGAACAGCAGGACAGTGTGCTTCTAACCGAGGCAGGAATCTTGAGTTCATTTATAGGTGAGCAGCACGCAATCGATCCGCAAAGAAGCCTACTGATTAATTCTGCTTTCCTAAGAACCCTCCCCTCGGTAGACCCGGAATTAAAGGAAGCGGTTGACTCACGGGCGGGACAGCTCGGAGCGGTGACCCTGGTGATTCCGGCAGATCTCAGCGAGCATAAGGATGCTATCCGCTCAAGTCTCGACCAGTGGTTGAATTTTCAGCTTTCACTCAATGAAGATGCCCCTGATCAAGCCCGTCCCAACACTACGGTGCTTACTGGAGTGGACCTCGGTATCGTGCCCCGCCTAGACTACGACGCTACAGGTAGCTCGATGCACCTTGTCGACCCGATCACTGTCATCATCGATGCAGATAACGGGCTACTCTCCGATGACTTCTACGGGGATGTCGGCGCGTACGCCGACCAAGACAAATACAAACAGCTCGTCGATTATGCCGGAGTTGGTCATGCCGTTGTAGCGTTAGAAAGCATCGCGGAGCTCTCCGCCCTCGATCATGCCAACCGACTAGCCGAACTGCGCATAACTATCACGGGGACCATCGTCATGCTTCTGGTTCTCATGCTTGGCTCAATCATTTTTGCGGCCGTGTACCACGCCCGAAAAGCGACCGCGATTTTCTTGCTGGCCTCCACGGGAAGTGGGTTCTTCAACATTTACGGCCGGTTCCTGGCCCTCGTTGGAGTTCTTTCTGCGATACCGGCCTTCCTCGCAAGCGCAGTCGTCAAAATCTCTGTACTCCCCCAGGTAGCGATTGTGGCAATCATCACCGCAATCGCTTTGGCTACGACCAGTGCCATGTTGCTAGCCCTTAAGCGCAGTCTCACCCGCACTGCTCTGGAGGTGACATGAGTTTCCGCCAAGATTCCGAGATCCCAGCACATATGCTAGATGGTCCAGTGAGAGGACAGAAGAATATGACTGCCACCCCATCAACCGATGGTATCCTCGCCCGAGGCCTTGCTTTCGAATACCCTGGTCGCACTCTCTGGCAGGACCTATCTTTTACCGCGAGTCCTGGTTCCTACACCGTGGTAGTCGGGGAAAGCGGCTCGGGAAAGACTACTCTGTTGCAGAGTTTAGGCAGCTTGGAACGCCCAAGCACCGGAGCCCTCCACGTCTTAGGACAGGAACCAGCGAAACTGCGCGGTAGTGCCAAACGTGATTTTCTCCGCAACAAGGTGGGCTTCTCTTTTCAGAATGCAGGTGTCGTTGCTTCTTGGACGGTTAAAAAGAACTTGGAAGTCGGCGGTTACCAGCTACGGGATGACCCCGAATGGGCCCGTGAGATATTCCAACGCTTCAGTCTTCCCTTCGAGTTCATCAACACTCCTGTCTACCGCCTTAGCGGAGGTGAACAACAACGCGTCGGCATCATCCGCTTGGCACTACGCCGCCCCCCGCTCCTGCTGATGGATGAACCGACCGCGGCCCTTGATGACAAGAACGCCCAACGCGTTACCGACTTTCTCACTGAACACTGTAAAGCTGGGGGAATCGCTGTCGTTGCCACGCACGACGCACGCGTAACTAAGCATGCAGATCTCACTCTGCAGCTGTGAAATTTAACTATGAGCAGAGAAATCTCTTATTAGGCTCCGTGAACTCTACGGACTGAAAACGAGATTACAGTTTCACGCGTTACCCTAAGTCCGTACCGGAGGGTATGCCGGCTCATCCGGATCTGGAGTGGGTAATTAGCGGGAAGTGATATGTCGGGGTGGCACAACATGTAGGGGCCCTGGCCGGTACAAGATGAGAGTTACCACACAACCATCTGACCGAACCAGGACCCTACAATGCAGCCTACGTTCAACCTC
>JAAYYH010000108.1 GCA_012515495.1 Coriobacteriaceae bacterium
AGTGCCGATACGGTGGCTGCTGTCATGGCGACTGATGTCTTAGAGCCAGTCGATGTATTGGCCCGTTGTGAAGCGTTGGCCAAGGCGCGCAGCAACGCGCCAGAACGCTTCGAGGATCTAGCCATCGCCTACACCCGCGCTAATAATCTCAGGGATGAGGAATTGGGTGTTTCGGTTGACAAGGCCCTTCTCGGTGCACCGGAGTTGGCGCTTAATCAAGCTATCGATAATGTGCAACAAGGTGTCAAGGACGCTCTGTCGCGGGGGCAGTATCCACATGCATTGGAATTCCTAGCTTCATTACGTGGCCCGATTGACGAGTTCTTCGACGCGGTGATGATCATGGATAGCGATGAGGCCCTGAGGAACAATCGCCTCAAGTTGCTCAATCGCTTTGTGACAGTGTTCAAGGATGTAGCCGACTTTGGGAAGTTGGCCGGATGAGCGCACCTCCAACGATATATATCATCTCCGACAGCGTTGGCGACAGTGCTGCTCAGATGGCCGCTGCCGCTGCCAGTCAGTTCAGCGCGGGAGAAACCAATATCCAGCGCCTGCCAAAGGCGAGCAACATCGACCAGATCGCTGATTTCATACAGTCTCATCTTGCTGAGAATGGCGGTGAGATAGTGGTGTTCTATACCATCGCCGATCCCCGATTGCGCGCGCAACTCCACGACTATGTCGAGGACAAACCGGTACAGGCCGTCGATCTCATCGGCCCGGCTATAGAGGCGATTGCCGAAGTCACCGGCCTGAAGCCCAAGGGTAAGCCAGGCCTTATCCGTAGGACTGATAAGGATTACTTTAATCGCATCGATGCCATGGAATACGCTGTCAACCATGATGATGGCCGCAATCCCGAAGAATTAAAGGATGCCGACATCGTCCTTATCGGTGTCTCGAGAACATCGAAGACACCACTGTCAATCTATCTGGCATCACGGGGCTACAAAGTGGCTAATGTGCCACTTGCAAAAGGCGTGACCGTGCCGACGCAGTTATTCGAAATCGACCCGCGCCGTATCTTCGGTCTGACATCAGACCCCGTCCTGCTCTCCTCAATCCGTTTCAAGCGATTGGGGAATGCGGCTGAGGTCGCTGGTTCCTATGCCAATATCGATAATGTCCAGGAAGATCTGGACGAAGCGCGTATGCTGATGCGACGCTTGGGTTGTATCGTCATCAAGACGGACAAGCGCGCCATCGAGGAGACCGCGCAAGAGATCTTGCGCCACTACGAACATTCATTTGCTTCAGGTGAGCACGATTAATCAGATGACCGCTTAGGGGTTCCCTCGGTACTGTGCGCCTGCTTTGTTCTCGCAACAAGATACCTCGAGCGATACCATGTAACTTGAATGATACAGGGAGTCGCGGTCTTGATTGCGAGGCTGATTCGGATTCCCTGTCTTGTTACGTCGTAAACCCGCTGAGACAAGTTCAGCGACGTTGTCGGTCCGCTTGCTGCATCTTTGCAGCCCGCTTGAAGGAGCAGAAGTGTCTGATCAAAAACGTGTGTTTGCATTCGGTAAAGACGCCCAGGGTAACAACGTTACCGAGGGTAATAAGGATATGAAGGGTATCCTTGGTGGAAAAGGTGCCAATCTTGCCGAGATGGCTGCCATCGGACTACCGGTCCCGCCTGGATTCACCATCTCCTGCCAAACCTGCATGGACTACTACCATGAGGGAAATCAATTCCCCGAAGGAGTGGTTGAGGAGATCCAGCGCTATCGTCTTGACCTTGAGGAGCGGATGGGTAAGCGTATCGGTGATGCCGATGATCCATTGCTCGTAAGCGTACGTTCCGGCGCGCCGTTCAGTATGCCGGGGATGATGGACACGGTATTGAATCTCGGTCTGAATGACCGCTCGATACAAGGACTGATCGCCCAGACTGAGAATCCACGCTTTGCCTGGGATAGTTATCGTCGTTTCATCCAGATGTTCTCGAAAGTAGTCATGGATGTAGACGGCGATCTTTTCGAAAACGCCATCACTGCCAAGAAGATTGCTCGTGGCGTCAAAGGCGACAATGACCTTTCCGCTGAGGATCTCGAGGCATTGGTAAGCGAATTCAAGGCCATCTTCGCCCAGAGTGTCGATTCCGAAGAGTATCCCGAACTGATTGAAAACGGCGAGGTCTGCTTTCCTCAGGATCCTGATGTGCAGCTCAACTTAGCTATCAGAGCTGTCTTTGGCAGCTGGATGAACGATCGTGCCCAGCTGTACCGCAAGCAGAACAAGATCTCTGATGACCTGGGTACTGCTGTGAACGTGCAGTCGATGGTCTTTGGCAACAAAGGTGACACTTCGGCCACGGGTGTTGCATTTACCCGTAATCCAGCCAATGGCGAAAACGAGTTCTACGGTGACTATTTGATCAACGCCCAGGGCGAAGACGTTGTAGCCGGCATCCGCAACACCAGCCCCATCAGCGAGCTCAAAGAAGTCGAGGGACTGCAGGAAGCTGGCCGTGAGCTCGACGGTGTCTTTGACATCCTCGAGAACCACTATCGCGATATGTGCGACATCGAGTTCACCATCGAGCAAGGCAAGCTTTGGATGTTGCAGACCCGCGTTGGCAAACGTACCGCCGCGGCAGCGTTGCGTATCGCCATCTCGATGGTCGAGGAGGGTCTGATCTCCAAGGAAGAGGCCATTTTGCGTATCGATCCGGCGCAGCTTGATCAGTTGCTGCATCCGCAATTCGATAAGAACAGCAAATATGACGTCATCGCCAAGGGCCTCAATGCCAGCCCTGGTGCTGCCGTGGGAGAGGCAGTCTTCTCGGCTGCCGCGGCGGTCAACGTCAACGCTGAAGGTCGTAAGTGCGTGCTCATCCGTTGGGAGACCAACCCCGACGATCTGGCTGGTATGGTAGCTGCCGAAGGAATACTTACCAGCCACGGTGGCAAGACCTCGCATGCGGCTGTTATTGCTCGCGGCATGGGTACACCTTGCGTCTGTGGCGCCGAAGCTCTGAAGATCGATGCCGAGAAGAAGTTGGCGGCGGTGTCTGGTACCGATATCATCATCCGCGAAGGCGATCTCGTCTCCATTGATGGGACAAGCGGTATCGTTGTGCTGGGATCAGTCGATCTGGTGCTGCCAGAACTCTCAGGTGATCTGGATACCATATTGGAGTGGGCCGACGAATTCCGCACCATGGGCGTACGTGCCAATGCCGATAATCCCGAAGATGCCCAGCTTTCCCGCGACTTTGGCGCAGCGGGTATTGGCCTGTGCCGCACAGAGCACATGTTCCTCGGCGA
>JAAYYH010000109.1 GCA_012515495.1 Coriobacteriaceae bacterium
CTGCTATCCCGGATCTGGGGACTGGAATCCAACGCGGATGAGAACAGTGTTGAGGCCTATGTCTCGTTTCTCCGTAAGAAGTTAGCCTACATCGAATCAAATGTCACCGTTGTGACCCTTCGCATGCTTGGTTATCGGATGGAAGTGGAAACCTGCTCGGAAACCATGTCTCAAACCACCATTGGCCGAAGAGCATAGATGCTTGCTAAACTGCGGCGTCGCTTCGTCCTGATGACCATGATATTGGTTGGTCTCGTGCTGTTGGCGATCTTTTCCGCTACGATATTCTCCACATACCAAACGCAGCATTCTCAGATTCGATATGCCCTAGAACGAGCGGTTACCAGTGATCGAAATCCCCTCGATCTTAATCTTGACAGCAACCTTAACGATGTCGTTAATCCTGGGACTGGAACAATACCGGCAACTGGATCTGGCACTGCCAATCAACAACCCATGCAGGAAGACCAGCAGCCAAATGACAACCGCATCCCCTTGGGCGAGAGCTTTGTCCCGGTAGTGATCGTTGAATACGATTCGAATCAGAATCTCCAGATAGTCAATGGTGATATCGTCTCCATCGATACAGAGTTGATCCAAAGCGCCGTACAACAGCTTTCATCAACGAACGATGACGAGGGCTGGCTCAACGATTTGGGATTGTTCTATAAGCGGGTAGATACTCAATCAGGAACCCGTTTTGCCTTCGCGAGCGCCACTCCTCTATATAACGATCTGCTTAGGGTGTCTGGAGTATCAGCCCTGATATTCCTCGCGGCCTTCCTCGCTCTGTTTGGTATCAGCTTATTGCTTTCGCGCATTGCGTCAAAACCAGTCGCCGAAGCTTGGGAAAAGCAGCGGCGCTTCATCGCCGATGCCTCACATGAACTGAAAACACCGATAACAGTCATCCTAGCAAATAACAACATCGTGTTATCGCATCCAGATAAAAGCGTAGATTCGCAGAGACAATGGCTTGAAAGCTCGCAGATCGAAGCATCACGTATGGAGAACCTGATACGAAACCTGCTGGTGCTGGCGCAGACAGATGCAGACGAAGATGAATCCAGGAAGATCGCCCCGCTTGTCGAACTTGACCTGAGCGCTTTAGTGAATAAGGCGCTCCTGCAATTCGAAGCCGTGCTTTTCGAACACAATCTGGAGTTGAAAAGCGATATCAACGAGATCATCTGCATCAAAGGCGACAGTAACCAGATTGAGCGTCTTGTGATGATCTTGTTGGATAACGCCTGCAAATACTCTGACGAAGGTGGAAAAGTCCACGTTTCGCTTAAAGCTGCAACCGGCCGCCACTTCAAGGCGGTACTCACGATCACGAACAGTGGCAGCATGATAGCCTTAGCAGATCTACCTCATATCTTTGAACGTTTCTATCGCGGTGATGCGTCGCACAGTAACGCCATTGAAGGATATGGTCTTGGACTCTCGATGGCCAAGAACATCGTTGATGCGCATCATGGCCATATCAGCATCAACAGCGACCCAGCAGCAGGGACCACGGTGCAAGTGACCCTGTGATACAAAGAATGGGCACCTAAGCGCCCATTCTTGTAATCCGAGTACAATCCTATGATACGAACTGCCAAGTTATAAGCTACCTATTCGACTACCTCTTCAACAGAAGCTTCAGCTACAGGCTCTTCAATCTCGTCTGCAATTACCGCTTCTTCGACAACGGTCTCTGTGACTTCGTCTACCGTGACCTCAACAACAGATTCTTCAGCTGCTGTCTCATCAGAAACCTCCGCCTCTGCTATCGGCTTCTCATCTGTAATCGACTCACTCTTA
>JAAYYH010000110.1 GCA_012515495.1 Coriobacteriaceae bacterium
AGATATCCTCGGTAGACATGCGCTGTTTCGCCGGTTCGAGTAGATTTCGAATAGGTTTTATGTCAGGTTTTCACGCACCAACCAGAAGACTTGTTTGCGTTAACAACCGCAATCCTCTATCTTATCGTTAACGCCAAGCAGGCGGATTGTCTGTCTTTTTCTACTCTGAGGAGTGCTCTCATGGAGGATCTTTTCAATTGGTTGACCACTACGCCTTGGGGTTTGGCCGCAGTGGTCTTTGGTTTGATGATTCTGTTCGCTCTCTATGCTTTTCTATCTGAGCGAAAAACAAGACGGCTCTATCCCGATCAGGATAGACGCGGCACAAAAGCCGTTGCTAAGAAGAAAGCTCAGATCAAGACCGCAAAAACCAGCGAGGGCACATCAGCAAAGAAAGCTTCTGGTATACCTGCGTCAGCAAAGAAGGCCTCTGGTAAAACTGCATCGAAAATTACGACTGATGACGATGAGGCCCTCTCGTTAGAAGGTTTCTTTGAAACACTCTGGGGTGACGAGGAAACCGGTAAGAAGGGCTTGATCGAATCCCTTTGGGAAGATGACGAAGAAGACGCGCCTCCAGCTAAGAGTGCCACAGCTGAAAAGTCCAAGGGAAAGCCTCAGGCTAAGCAGACAGCAAAGAAAGCAAAACCAGCAGAACCTACAGCAAAGGAGCGGGAAGAATAGCTGATCATTGTGGGGGCGGACACATCTCATAGAGCTCATCGATGGTGACGAAACGATAGCCTTGTTCGACGAGCTTCGGAAGGAATATCTGCAGGGATTCTGCTGTCTTACTCCTATTGGCACCGCCATCATGCAATAGAGCTATCTTACCTGGACTCGCTTCGTTGAGCATCTCATCGGCAATCTCTTGAGCGTCCGAGGCATTCCAATCGTGCGAGTCGATGTTCCATCCCACTAAAAGGCTGAGGGCATCTTTGGAAGCCTGCCACTCCCGCAAACCAAATCTACCATAGGGAGCTCTACCTACCGTCGTCTTAACTCCACTGGCGGTAAGAATCGCCTCTTCGGATTTCTGCCATTCACTGAGCACCTCGGCTTCGGAGATGGAGGTGAGATTGTTGTGCCAGTAGGAATGACTGGCTACCTGATGTCCGCGTACCACCATTTCGTTCACCATCTCAGGTACGGCATCGGCGTTCGTGCCCAAACAGAAGAAGGTGGCCTTGGCGCCAACCGCATCGAGGTTATCGAGAATCTGCTGTGTCGAAGGTCCGGGGCCATCATCGAATGTTAAGGCCATGACCTTCTCGGTTGGTTGTGGATTATAGTAGGTAACAATCGCGTTGACAGGCTCTTCAATCTCTGAGCTCCGCTTACCCGAGACCTTTCCCACCTTATCTCGGCTAACACCATCTAGCCCCACCTGAGTGATACAGGCTAATGCCCCGGCACCTTGCTTTTCAAACGAAAAGGGTATCGCTGTCTCGACGATCTCGCTGTCCTCCTCAACATCTAAAGCGTCGATGAAGACAACTGTGTCATTATTTCCCAGCCTAACGTTGTTGGCCTGACTCAGTTCACCGTTTATGGTTACCGTGTAGCTCTCGCCTTTGCCTTGCTCGATCAGGCTACCATCTACGGCTAGAAGATCGCCTTTTTGCCGTACTTGAACAAGCCCTTGATCCACGATGTCACCAATGGTGGTTCCAGCGGGCAGCGTCTGCTCGACACCATTAACAATGATGTTTATAGGAAGAGACTGATAGTAGGCATAGCCACCCACAATAGCTGCGATGACGGCAACAACCAACACAACTGTCGAAACCGCTCTCGTCGTCCTCTGCTTTCTTCGACGCGCGTGCCTGGACTGCCTCCGTGTTTCAGACAGCATGGCAACAGAGGGTGTTGATCCTCTCACAGGGCGTTGATAGCTTTGGCTGCGTCTGTCCATGCCAAGTCCCGATTGCCGGTAGCCTACGTCTTCTTCTTGGTTATCTTTGTGTCCTTATTTGTATCTCTTTTGGCTTCCTTGTTGTACTCTTCTTTAAAAGCCGAGAACATACCTTTGCTTTTCCTGAGCTGTTTACCCAATGCCACAGCGCCTTTGTCGACAGCCTTCCCGGCAGCCGCACCGGCTTTCTCTGCTTTCTCACCGGTTGTTCTGCTCAACTGCCCTACGCGACTCCCTGCTGCTTTGCCAGCCTTGACGACAGCGGCACCAACAACGTCTGCGGCCTTGGCACCCATGTCGCTGACATTCTTGGAGGCAAGTGCGACTCCTTCTCCAGCTTTAGCAGCCAAACCGCCTTCCGGGTTCATCTTCATGGCCTTTGGTTGGACTATGAGATATCCGTCTTGATAACCAATTACATATTCGATTGGCACCACACTCACTCCCAGAAGAGCCTTGGCAGTCATGCCGTCTGTCATCTCAAGACTCTCTGTGGTGCCCGTCCTCTCATCATAAGTAACTGAATCAACACGCCCGATATCGTCACCTTCGCTGGTCTTGATAGGCATACCCTCCAAGATCAGACAGCTTTCCCAATCCAATCCAAGTCTTTTACAGGCTGGTTCATCCCAAGCGTCACGATCAATGGCAGCGACAATCCTGCCATCCACCACGCGAAACGCATCATAGGCTAAAAACACGTCATCACGCTTGAACATCAAGAGAAGATCTGGCCGACTAATCAGATAGCCAACCAGACTGAAGTCATCTGGATTGAAAATAGCGCGTTGGACCTTGCCGATCTTTCGCGTGCCATACTTACCACCCAGCACACGCGCGCCGCGCATCTCTTTTGTGTTTCGCATTGAGACTATCCTGTGTCCTATTGCTCTTTGGTTGGATCAGATACTGCCTCGGCATATGCAGTGGCGGCATCCTCTGCCAGTTCAGCTGCCTCAGTAGCTGTCTCTGCAGCTGCTTCAACAACACCTTCAACAGCAGAATCAGCAGCTTCAGCAACAGCTTCAGCAGCTTCTTGAACCTTTTGTGTCGCTTCGTCAACAACATCTTCGGTAACTTCTGAGGGTGCCGTAACGTCTGCTCTCTCATCACCGAATCTGCTCTTGAGTTTCTCGGCTGCAGCGTCCAGTTGCCCTTGAACGACATCAACGGCCTGAGTTATCATCTCGGCAGCCGCCGGTACTTTCTCACTGATGGCATCATGTGCTGCCGCAGCGTTCTTCACTACCTGATCGGCTATCAGAGAGCGGGCAGCGTTGATCTTGTCGCGCAGCTCATCGTTTGTCTTATCGATTGTCGGTTGGAAACCGGCAAT
>JAAYYH010000111.1 GCA_012515495.1 Coriobacteriaceae bacterium
ACTACAGCGGAGCAGTATTCCTTTGGGGAACCAATCCGGCAGATTCTGATAATTCGCTGTTCTGGCGCACCTTGCTGAAGCTGAACCGCGACAACACCACTCTGGTCGTCATCGATCCACGCCGCACACGAACCGCGCAGATAGCGACACTACATCTCGCGCCTAAGCCAGGCACCGACTGTACGTTGGCTTTATCAATCATCCATTGCATCATCGCGGAAGATCGCGTTGACCACGCGTTCATCGATCGTTGGTGTCATGGATATGACGAATTGGTTGAGCACGTCAGATCCTACACTCCTGAATACGCGCAATCCGTCACCGGCTGTCCGGTTTCAGACATAGTCCAAGCTGCGCGGATCTTCAGCGAGCCAACACCAACCGCATTGCTGTCCGGTCGGGGCATCGACCAGCTCGGTGTCAACACGGCTCCAACGCATCGGGCACTGTCCATCCTGCGTGCGATTACCGGTGATGTCGATAGACCTGGAGCTTGTACTATCATGGAGATGAGCGATTTCATCCCAGAGATCGATCTGGAGATGAGTGATAGTTTGACTCCAGAGCAGCGTGCAACCCAGTTGAACATCGGTCACTCTGCTCTGCAGAGTTATCCTGGTTATACAGGAGCACGTCAGCTGACAGAGCGTTTTGGCAAGAAGCTGCCAATGCGTTATCTGACTTCAGCTCACCCCAACCTTGTCTGGAAAGCGATGATCTCAAGCGAGCCCTATCCAATCAGGGCTTTGATCTGTATGGCCGCCAATCCTTTGGTTACCTACGCTGACACACATCTGGTACACCAGGCATTGCACTCGTTGGACTTGCTGGTCGTCTTGGAGTATTACCTCACACCAACGGCGCAATTGGCAGATTATGTCCTGCCCTCCGCAGGGGCTTTCGAGCGGCCGTTGTTGCAGGCGCATGGTGGGGTAGCGAACTTCTGCTATGGTGGGGCGGCTGCCGTTGAGCCGTATCATGAGCGTCGAGCAGACTATGATTTCTTCCGCGATCTTGGCCTGCGATTTGGTCAGCAGCAACAATGGCCTGACGAGACCCTGCAAAGGGCGATGGAGCGCGTATTGGAGCCAGCTGGAATCAGCTGGGAGCAATGGGGGGAGCAAGGGATCTATTACGACACCCCTGCGTATTATAAACAGGAACGCTTGGATGACAGCGGTTGTGCACAGGGTTTTTCCACGACTACGGGAAAAATCGAGTTAGCAAACGAGTACTTGGCCCAGCTTGGCAGCACACGGCTACCAGAACCGGTCTCGCTGGATGAGCATCAGGACTACCCCTTCACGATGATCACTGGTGCGCGCATCCAGCCTTATTGGGCATCCTCATATTTCAACAATCAGCGTTTTCGCCAAATGCATCCCGAACCAACCGCTCAGATGAGTGCCACTACTCTGAAGGCAGCTGGACTACAAGCGGGTCAGTGGTTGGAGGTCTGTACCGCGCGGGGGAAGGCTCGCTTTTTAGCTGAGCAGGCAGAGATTATCGATGGAATCGTCAGCGTGGAGTATGGTTGGTGGTATCCTGAAGAGGAGCAAGGGGAACCTCATCTCAGCGGCGTCTGGTGCTCTAATGTCAATCTTTTGACCAGCGGGGATGTCGAGACTTCTGAGCCCCTGCTGGGCTCATGGACGTACAACGGCATACCCTGTACCTTGCGGCCACTCGAGGACGAGAGTGGCCGGTCGCCAAACTAATAGACAATCTCACATAGTTGCGTCACGCAATGAATCTGTCAATACGATATACTCGGCAGGTAAGAAATCAATTGAAAGGTATCAGCAATGACCAAGAGAAAGCACGCTCTTCTGCTCTTCAGCAAACCACCTGTTCCCGGATTGGTTAAGACTCGTCTGACCAGAGAGAGAGGCGGTCCATTCTCTGAAGAGGAAGCAGCCGAGATCTTCAGGCGGTCACTCTTCGATGTAGCAGAGCTCTGCTGCCATGCGCTGTTTGAGCTCGAGCAGGAAAGCATTGCAATCCGCGAGCAGGACCCCGAGGCCGATGAGCACAGCTATGGGTTCTTTATCTCAACCACTCCGGCAGAAAACGTTGAGGTGATGCGCAACGCCTTTGAGGAGATAGGGCAATGGCCGCGCGAATTCACCTATATCGTCGATGAAGGAGCCAATTTCGATGACCATTTCGATAATGCCTTCCAGCAGATATTCGATTTGGGTTATGACAGTGTGTTAAGCGTTGGTGGCGATATCCCGATGCTGCCGCGCGATCACGTGCTTAACGGCTTCCGCTGGCTACAGTACTTCATTGCCAACAGCGAAGTCGGTGGTGTCATCCAGGCACCCTGTCAGGAGTGTGGAGTCAGCCTCATCGGTTGGACCCGTGACACTGACATAGACCACCAAGGCGTCTATTACAACATGAACGGTCGTCCGGCGCTTGACGCCTACGTCGAGAAGGCCAGTGAGAAAGGCATACCGCTGGCATCGATGACCCCTGTTGCCGATGTCGATGATATCCACGATTTCGCTCATGCCACCACGCTCGCTCGTGCTGCCCGCTATAGCCAGAAGACCCAACCTGATCTCTATGTACCCGAGCGTTTCCTGGCTTGGGTGGATTGGCGTGGTATCAGGGTTGGTACGCCGCCAAACGAGGATAGGGATTCCCGTGAGGGTATCGATAGCGCTACCCCAGAGAAAGTATAGAGACGCCATGACTGCGATACATGAACCTCTGCATGAAACAAGAGCGCTTTGCCCGGAATGTCTGGCCGTGTTGCCCGCTTCGTTGTACGCAGATTCGCAGAACAAGGTCTGGATGACTCGTACGTGTCCTGAGCATGGTGAGATCCAGACGATGGTCTGGCCGGATGCCGAGCACTTCCAACATTTCAGATCGTTGACCTTTCCCAAGGTTGCTCCTGCAGTTGTAACCGAGAACGGTAACCCCTGTCCTACCGGTTGCGGTATCTGTCAGCGCCATCAGCGTAAGCCAACGTTGGTGGAAGTTGAGGTTACCCAAAGATGCAACCTGCGCTGCCCGGTCTGCTTCATGAGCGCTGAAAGCGATAATAGTGATGTGCCCATTGAGGAACTACGAGGGTTCTTCGAGGCGGTTGCGCGTACTGCAGGGATTGAAACTGGCTTGCAGATCACCGGCGGCGAACCGACGGTGCGCTCAGATCTCGGCGATATCATCCGCATGGGTCGCGACATGGGGTTTTGGGGCATCGAGGTCAATACCAACGGAGTGGTGATATCAAGAGACCTGGAGTACCTTCAGCAACTGGTGGCCTCAGGACTTACCGGTATCTATCTTCAGTTCGATGGTGTGACCGCAGAGCCCTATCTGCAGATTCGTGGGGCTGATCTACTGGAGACAAAGCTTCAGGCGGTGGAGAACTGCCGTGCTGCGGGCGTACAGGTAGTGCTTGCGATGACCATCGTCAGCGGTATCAACAGCGATCAGATCGGTGCGGTAATCGAGTACGCATTGGATAATTCGGATGTGGTTGCTGGTGTTGCGTTACAGCCTGCCTTCACATCGGGACGATTCGATACAAAGCGTATCGTTCCGTTGACAATGGGCGATGTTATCTTCATGCTCGAAGGACAGACGGATGGCTTGTTGAAGGCTGATGACTTCTGGCCTTTGGGTTGCAGCAACCCACTGTGTAGTTCCGGGACATTCATGGTCGAAGCCGCCGCCTTGAAGGCAAGCGGTAGCAACACTCCGGGCGTCCAAAGGTTCATACCCGTCACTCGTGATCTGAACCGCGATGAGTACATGGATCTTTATAATCCCGACTCGCCACAAGGCTCAGTGTTCCTGGATATCCTTGCACAGAAGGGCATTGCCACTGCTCGAGGCCTGTCTGTGATAATCATGAACTATATGGATGCCTATACTATGGATCTTGAACGTCTGGAAGAGTGTTCGATGTTCGTTACCATGGCCGACGGCCGTCTGATTCCCTTCTGTTCCTATCAATTGACAGATTGTATTGGGAAACGAGTCTATCCACCTTGGGGGTGTAAGCCCGAGGAGCTGTCCTGGGGTGACGCTGCCATGCAACGGGAGCAGACCAAAGAAACAGGGGATGTTCGATGACCGTGATAGACCAAAGTGCCGCAACAGCTGCAAACACTCCCAGCGCTGTTCGCTATGATGTGGCCATCGACCTTGAGAGCTGCACTGGTTGTGGTCTCTGCGAGGCGTTTTGTCCCGTTGATGTCTTCGAGATGCAAAGCGGGCTTCCTGTCGCGGTACAGCCAGACCTGTGTTGGGGATGTGAAACCTGCGCGGGACAGTGTCCAACTACCTCCATTCGGGTTAACTGCCGTGAGGGAGCTGAGCCATTCGTCGATCGACCCAAGGCCAATCCGTTACCCGCAGAGAAGGTCGGTCTATATCGCGAGTGGTCACGAACTCTCAAAGAGGTTCTTGGATTACGCTGGAGCCCTGTTGCCATCAGCTTGATCCCGGCAGGGGACCCCTTACCCGATGTCCCTGTCCCCGAGGAACGGCTGCGCTACTGCCAGAGCCTGATGGCAGCTCGTCGTGGTCGTAGTATCATGATGCCCGCTAATCGGCATGCCTGTCCTGACGGAACGGCGATACTGGGCTTGACCGAGCTTCCCGCCAAGCTCGCTTCGGGTGAGTTGTATATCCTCTTCCATAAGCTACATGACATTGAAGCCGCCCAACGGATGGTTCTCGAGCGGCCTTGCCTCGAGCCACGCACCATTGACGCAACAGTGGTGACGCCGCTGGAGAACGCTGCCACAGAGCCGCAGGTGATAGCAGTGGTTGCACAACCGGAGCAGGCGATGTGGCTATTGATGAGTTCTTCGTACTACAGCGGACACCGCCACGAGCTGAATGCCAGTGGTTACAACGCGCAGTGTGTCGAAACCACTCTGTTACCTTATACAACGGGTAAACTCAATGTCTCATTTGGCTGTTATGGCTGTCGGGCGTCCAGCGATATCAGTGACGATATGATGTTCATCGGGATTCCAGTGGATCAGATGCCAACGGTCATCTCAGGTTTGCGAGAACTGGGATCGCGCGCGATACCACAGTCGCGCAACAAGATCTATCTTCCGCCGATGTGAAAGCGTTCGCAGATTATGTCAGTAGATTCGCAACAATTACAGCAGCCAACGGCAATTCAGCCACAGGGGTCAGAACCTGAAGAGCTCCAGTCCGAGGTTCTGTTCAATATCCGACCTGCCAGAGGTTCTGATTTTCCCATCATCCAGTTGATGTGCGAACAGGCTGGGATGCCCTTTTCTGAGGACTTCCAGTTTGGGACCGTTGCCGTCAATAGTGATGATCAACCAGTAGGCTTCATCAGGATCTTGGAAGTCACGCAAGATGTGAACCCTCAAGGTATGGGAGCCTATGTCTACCCAGTAGTAGTCTTCGAGAATTGGCGACACCATGGTGTCGCGCGAGCGTTGGTGGACTACGAGCTCCAGCGTTACAAGGCACTGAAACTCGTGGCTTGCTCTCCCTCACGTGGATTCTATCACCGAGCAGGTTTTGTGACGGAAGCGTGGGACAACATCGCCGCGATAATCGCACGAGATTGCGAGTTATGCGCGGACCGCTCTTGCTGTGAGCCGCAACCTTTCAGGAAGGTTCTGACAAAAGAAAGCGAGCTCTCTTAGCGTTGAAGATAAAAGTATGAGAAGCGGTGCTGCCCTGGGGTCTGACGTTCACCGGCCACTACGTCTTTTCATGGTTATTCGGCTTATGCAAGGTATCTATCTCTACTGATCTGCGCTACCATGATATATGGCGTCATCAACTGATGACGTGTCTGTGCCCATCGGGAGCTGTATCTGCGGCTGAGAGGCGATTCGTTCGCGACCGAGAAGAGTGCTCCGATAATGCGGGGCAGCCAAGCGGGTGTCCGCTTATCTCGAAAGCTGTGTTCAGTTTCCACTCGATAATGGCCTATGTCAGCACAAGGACGAAGACGTCCTTCCTAGTGCTTGCCGGGCTCCAGAGAGGAAGAGGAACGATGCGTGACAAAAGGATAGTGGTATTGGTCGAAGTTGCCTTGGCGATAGCGCTTGCGGCTGTTCTGAACATGCTACAGGCGCGATTACCGATCAATATCGCAGGAGGATCGGTCTCATTGACAATGCTGCCCATCGCCGTGGTAGCATTGCGCCGTGGAGCATTGCCGGGCTTTGCCTCTGGATTCATCTTCGGCTCGCTTGACCTGCTTTTCGAACCCTTTATCGTGCACTGGATCCAGGTTTTCATGGATTATCCGTTCCCTTACGCCTTCATGGGATTGGGTACAGGATTGTTCTCGAGTCTCTATCAGCGTACTGCGCAGAGGAAGAACGCGCACTTGCTGCCTGCCTCGTTGACGGCGGCAGTCGCCATAGCTGTTGGCGGTTCACTCAGACTCATAACGCATATCATCTCGGGCGTGGTATTCTTCTCCGAGTACGCTGGCGGGGAGAATGTCTGGATCTATTCCATCGTCTATAATGCCAGTTATCTGGTGCCATCTCTGGTTGGTACGCTGATTGTCGCTCTGATATTACTACCAATCCTGGCGGCAGCGAAGCCTGTTTGGACACGGACAACTGGACGAGGGTAGCTAATGCTCAGTGATAAGGAAAAGCATACTGATCGGCAGATTGATTGGTCAGTCTGGCCTGAGGATGGATTCGCGTTGGTGATATCGGGATCTCCTGTTGGCGTCTCAGCCGATTTGTTGCGTGAGCTCGCAACCAGAGCCAACTATATCGTTGCTGCGGATTCTGGCGCGCAGTGGGCTCATGACGCAGGTATTGAGCTCAATGTGGTGCTCGGCGATCTGGATTCGATCAACAGCCGCTCACTAACGTATTTCAGAAACAATAAAGTCGGTTTCGTGGAATTCGATAGACATAAAGATGCGACCGACATCGAACTGGCCTTCAGGCACCTTGAAGGTCAAGGGTATTCAACTGTGGTAGCGACCAATATGCTTGGCGGACGTATCGATCAGACGCTCGCAGCGGTAGGTTGTTTTGCCAAGCTACGTGGCTTCCTACCTTGGATCATCGCCGACGATGTCCAGATCGTCTTTCTGCAGTCCGAGGGTACCTGCTCGTCACTGAGGATGAGGCAAGACCTTCTATCTATCAATCGGGAGATTTCTTTAGTGCCGATAGGAGGTAGCGCGACAGTATCTGCTCATGGCGTCGAGTGGGAGCTGGATCATGAGGAGTTGAGTCCACTTGAGACCAAGGGAGTTTCAAATGTAGTGACAGCGGATTGCGCTCTCGTGCGCGTACATCAGGGCATTATCGCTGTGATGATTCCCTGGCAGTTAGAAGCGTGAATCGGTTAAGGTTTTCTTAATGCGGGAGGAATGACGCACCGCCTAGATTGTGCAGAATTACTCCTAACCCGAGCTTCACGCAGCCTGCATTTCTGTTCGGAGTCGGGGAGAGAGGTTTCGCTCAAAGAGATCTCGGACTAAAGAGGAACAACCCGCGCAGTGCGCGGGTTGTTCACGTCGCATCCTCGACAATCACCGTTGCATCAAGCGCGTTGGACTTTTCCAGCCTTTAGACAACTGGTGCAGATATTAGCCTTAGCACTGTGACCATCAACCTTGATTGTGACCTTTTGCACATTGGGCTTGTAAACACGGTTTGTTACACGATGTGAATGGCTGACATTCCTGCCAGCTACGGGGTGCTTGCCGCATATAGAACATACCTTAGACATCATCGACTCCTCAATTAGCGACAATACCGCCGCCTATCAGACAAAAGCCTTGAAATTTTACCCCACTGTACTAATTGATGCAAGCTCAAACCCCTAAATGGGGAATCATTCTATTGGTTGATCTTGCGCAGTTGATTCGCAAGTTGAACCGAACACTATGTCTTTTCTATCGAACTGAACCGGACACGTACGGTTAAGTTGGAGAATCCTTCCTTGAACAAGAGCCATAGGGGCCCTAA
>JAAYYH010000112.1 GCA_012515495.1 Coriobacteriaceae bacterium
GGATTTGACCACGTAGACCAGTTATACCTCGATCGGTTTTCAGGATGAATCGGGTAGCGAAGTTGCCTAGTGTCACAAGGATGTCCGGATTAACGGCTCTAACCTGATCGCGCAAGAACGTTGTACAGGCTTCGATTTCCTCAGGAAGAGGATTACGATTCTGCGGTGGTCTGCACTTCAGGATGTTTGCGATGTAGATCTCTTCGCGCTTTAATCCTGCAATACCGAGAAGTGAGTTCAAATACTTACCAGCGGCGCCGATAAAAGGTTCGGCTCCCAAATCTTCCTGTTTGCCAGGAGCTTCACCGATGAACATCACCTCAGCATCGGGATTGCCAACGCCAAACACAATAGTAGTACGAGTTTCACAGAGCTGACAGCGCCTACATCCGTCAACCTCAGTCCATATTTCAGATAGTGTCTTGATCTTCAATCGATACCGTCCACCCAGTGCCTGGCAAAAAGCATTATATGCGTCTGGACGTCAGTTTGGTGCTCTTACTTGAGCAACCTCTGAAGACGCAGTCCAAAGCGACAGGCTAACTCGTAGTTTATCGTTCCCAACTGCTCGGCCATGTTGTCCAAAGTCAGTTCGATACCGCCCTCTCGACCAACAACAAGAACCTCATCACCAACATCAGCAGCAAGACGTGGATTAAGCTGTGATGACCTCTGATCGATCTCGAACATCGTCATATCCATGCAGATAGTACCTACTTGCGGACAGAGTCGTCCTTTGAACATCACGTCCATCCTGTTTGAGAGAGCACGCGACAGACCATCGCCATATCCGATTGGTATGGTTGCTATGAGCACACTTCCGGGCGAGCGATAAGTATAGTTGTAACCCACGCCCTCGCCCACCGGTACTGACTTAACATAAGTGATCCGCGCTCGCACGCTCATTGCAGGCCGAAGGTCGATTAGATCCCTGGTCATACGGCTGGGGTGCAATCCATACATCGCTAAACCTATTCGTACCATATCGAAGTGAGTCTGCTTGTAACGGATTGCCGCTGCTGAGTTCGCAGCATGCACCAGTCCAGGGTTGATACCCATATACCTAATCTCATCAAGAGCTCGGTTAAAGCGCTCAAGCTGCAATTTAAACTCATATGAGTCAGATTCATCGGCAGTTGAAAAGTGGGTAAAGACTCCTTGTAGATCCAACCCTCGGTGGAAACTGATGGTGCGCAAGAAATCAGCCGCATCGCTGTAGTGCACACCAATGCGATTCATTCCCGTATCTATCTTGAGATGATAAGCCGCTGATTGTCCGGCTGCATCGGCCTGCTCTCCAAGAGCCAGAGCATATTCCATGGTGGTGATTGTCGGAATCAGCTTATAGCGTAAAACCAGAGGAATTGATTGCTGCGGTGTCTCCGTTAAAATCAAAATCGGTGCCTCGATGCCAGCTTGACGAAGCTCTATTCCCTCATCCACATTGGCAACGCCGAGGAATTCGGCTCCGCTGAGCAATGCCTGTCGAGCAACTTCGATTGCTCCATGTCCATACGCATCAGCTTTGACGATCGCCATGATCTTGATGCCCGGCCCGATACGCTTCCTTATCGCTAGTAGATTATGCCTGATGGCCTCCCGATCAATCTCAACCCAAGCCCAGCGTCGATGTGGGGCAGGCAGCTTGATCTCTTCCAATTGCGCATTGGCTTCTGTATCTATCATGCTAGGTGCTGCGTCGGCATCCGTCATGGCCTGTGTGGGTTCAGCCTGTGCCTGTATCTCCTTTATGTCCTGTTCATACAGGTCAAACAGGTTGAGATCCTGCGCTTTTCCATTCTGTGTTTCATGGCTGAGATCTTTATCTCGCTTGGAGCTTAAGCCGCCCTCGATAATCCTGATACCGTCCATTACAGCTGTAACCCTCCCGCAACTGTACAGGTGCTGTGGAAAAGACTAGAGGAGAAGGTCCTCATCCGGCCATATACCTTGATCAGCACTTCCAAAACGAGTTAGCTATCAGTGTACCACTGGCGTGGGAGAAATTCTCTTGCCTTAGCTGCCGAAACAGGCATTACATCTAAGTTAGCTTCCTTCAGTGCGCCAGCTGGGCCGTGACCTCGGAATCAACCTTCATACGGTCAATAAGGCTTATAAGGTACTTGAGGATGAAGGTTACCTGAAAGTAGTCAAACGTAAAGGCGCTATAGTTGGTAAACCGCCCCAATATGATCGCCCCTACCTTGAGCAACTTGAGAATGAACTATCTGCCCTGTATATAGATGCTTGCAGCCATGGTGTAACTGCACCGCTTTTCATACAAGCTGCCCAAAACGCCACCAGAGCAGATAGCGATATACCCGAAGCTGTCAGCGAACCAGAAGATCCTGAATCGACTATTCAAAACGCTGAATCCATAAGATCATCTTCTCAGAAGGGAGCCTGAAGGTGTTATTAGCTATCCTGATTCCTATTGATGTGCTCTTGATAATGAGCTTGGCCTTCATCCCCTATGTAACCAGAAAGACCGAGCTCTTTGGTGTCACGCTTCCTTCAGAAAAGACTGTTATACCAGCAACTTCGCGCGTCCTCTTACTTGGATCATAATCCTTGGCTTGTTGTTGCTGGTCGCAGCCTTGCTTGTGTTCTCTTTCAGCTTTCAAGCTCTTTGAAAACTGAGGGAATCTGCTCCAATAGGTCCTCGGCTATTATGCTTCGCAGGCCAAACTCCTGTTGTGCGCGACATCCGGATTGGCTGTGGATGTATACTCCCAATTCTGCAGCCAACAGCGGAGCAACTCCTTGGGCTACAAGCGATCCGATAA
>JAAYYH010000113.1 GCA_012515495.1 Coriobacteriaceae bacterium
GTCGGGGTGTTCCATCGCTGCCTGACCGCCCGGCATCAGAACCGGCGCTACATGCGCAAAACGCCCAAAGGACTGCAGTGTGGCCAGGAGCACCTCACCTCCCCAGATCGAATGGTCCTCTCCGTAGCCGGTACCATCAAAAGCCACTCCGATGACGCGCTCTATCAATGCTGCATCACCGCTCTTCTGCGCCTTATGTTCCGCAAGTACGGCGGCAATGTGTGCATGATGGTGCTGCACCTCGATTATCGGTAACTCCTGTGCTCTAGCCCATTTTGCTGCCAGGTATTCTGGATGCATATCAGCTGCAACTACTTGGGGCTCCAAGTCGAAAATCGTTTTGTAAAGCTCCAATGTCGTCAGCCAGGCAGCCATAGTTGCCGCGCTTTCCAGGTCGCCAATATGCTGGGACACATAGGCCTCGTTGTCAGAGACCAGACAGAAGGTGCTCTTCTGCTCTGGTCCGGTTGCCAACAAGACGGGCAACGAATCAGACGACAACCGCGGAAGCGACAACGGCGCTGGTGCATAGCCACGTGCCCTGCGGATGATCGTCGTCTGCCCGTTGACAACACGTATGACGCTATCGTCATAACGTGAGAGTATGGCTCTATTGTGATCGAGGAAGGCATCTGCGACATTCGCCAGCAGATCATGTGCCTCGCTTTCCTGCGCCAGAATCGGTTCCTCGCTGATGTTTCCCGATGTCATAACCAGCGGACATCCCGTAGCTTCAAGCAGCAGGTGTTGCAAGGGTGTATAGGGCAACATGATTCCCAGCTCATGCAGACCACCGGCAACAGAAGGCGCGATAGCTTGCTGAGGCTTCCGTTCGAGAAGTACGATCGGTCGGATCGTGCCCGTCAATAAGGCGGCCTCCTCTGAGTTAACCTGACAGATTGTCTCTGCATCAGCCAGGCTGGCAACCATCAGGGCGAACGGCTTGCCATAACGATGCTTGCGAGCGCGAAGTCGCTCAACTGCCAATTCGTCGCTGGCCGAACAAGCCAGATGGTAGCCACCCAAACCCTTGATGGCGACGATCATGCCTCGATTCAAGAGCTCCGCTACATGCTCGATCAGAGACAGGGTCTGCTCGGGATCTGCTGCCACCTTGAGGGTACCATTCTCCCAGAGGCTTAATTGCGGGCCACACTCAAAACAAGCGTCGGGCTGAGCATGGAAACGGCGATCTGCCGGGTCATGATATTCCATCGAACATTCAGAACACATCGGAAAGACAGCCATGGAAGTCGACGGACGATCGTAGGGCAACGCCTCGATGATGGTGAAGCGCGGCCCGCAGTTCGTGCAATTGATAAAGGGATAGAGGTAGCGACGGTCATTGGGATCGAAGAGCTCTCGCAGACAATCCGCACACGTCGCGATATCTGGAGAAATCTGCGTGCGTGATCTCTCCTGTTGCCTCGATGCTCGGATCTCGAAGGATTTGGCACCCAGAACATCTGAGGGTTGGGTTTGAACGGATGTTATCCTGGCAGCTTGAGGCGCCAACTCAGGCAGTGAGCCTATAAAGCCCTCCAGGTCCTGATCCCCTCCCTCAATATGGATATGAACACCATCTGAGGCATTGAAGACCCAGCCATTGAGATTCCACTGCGAGGCCAGTCGATAGACAAAGGGTCGAAAGCCCACTCCCTGAACAATACCAGCGATGTGAATGTCAGCTGCTGTTACCATTGCGAGTCAGAGGAATCTGCCTGTTGTTGTGGTGGTCAGACGACCGTGTTTTACTCCCTTGACGCCAAGGATGGAGTCCGCGATGAAGCGGATATCCTCGCTCATGCCGCGCATGGCAATGATCTCCAGACAGTTATGGCTGTCAAGATGGATATGCATGGCGCTGATTATCTTATCGTGATGAGAGTGCTGTATCTGATCGAGCTTGTTTTGCAGATCTGAAGCGTGATGATTGAAGACGATGCTCAACGTGCCAACGATCTCCTGATCGGGAGTATCCCATTCCTCGTCAACCAGAGCGTCTCGTACCAGATCCCTGATCACTTCCGATCGATTCTTTGCCAGTCCTCGACGTGCGACAAGGTTGTCGAACTGCATCAGCAATTCGTCTGGCATAGCAACACTGAAGCGCACCAAATCACTCATGATTCCCTCGTTATCCTATCACCGGGTTTCAGACCAGACTGACAGTGACATCGGTACCGCTCTCGGTCTCATACTCAACAATTTCTGCAGCTTCGCCAAGCAGCGCACGGACATCATCAAGAAGGGATTGTGCTTGATGCAGCTTTTCCGCTGTTCGCTTCTGACCTCCATCATCAGCCAGATGGAACGATCGATGCGTCCAGCGACGTGTCAGAGCAACAGCCTCATCAATCTGCTCGATAGTTGACTTGAGTTGACCAGCATTGACTCCATTGGTGCACATTGACAATCCCTCCTTTACGGTCGACTCTGGATGTCGACCTGATACGATCGGTTTTTATCTAGTCGCCTTGACTCGCCTCACAGGAGAACCAAAAGAATCATGTCAGGATCCCTCTGATGCTTCTTACCCTTTGGGTGATTCTCACAGATGAGGCGTGATCTCCTTGAGGATATTGGCTTTTGGCGCAGCGCCAATCGAGGTTGCCACAACCTTACCATCCTTGAACAATAACAGCGTGGGAATAGACATCACCCGATAGCGTTGGGCGATCTCTTGGTTCTCATCGACGTTCAGTTTGCCCACGTTCAGCAATTCGGTTTTCTCGGCAGCAATCTCATCGATAACCGGAGCCAAAGCTCTGCATGGCCCGCACCAAGCAGCCCAGAAGTCAACCAAGTAGGGTTTGGAGGATTTCAATACGGTTTCGTCAAAGGTGGCGGTGGTAAGTTCAACTGCGTTGGACATGGTAGCGCTCCTCTCGGTTGGGAGATACGTTATCTATATAGTAACAGGTTAACACGATTTTTAGTATTCGTAACCACAGTAACCGCCGAGCGCATCAGAAAAGCCGTCTGCACCCGACGCCAGACGGCTTTCTTCCTTATAGTGCTGTGACTCTCTTGCCTATTGAAGCTCTTCGTCGATTTTTTTCAGATCCTCTGTGTAGACCCTTCTAAAAAGGAAGACCGAGGCGAACGCAACCACAGCTAAGAACGCCAACACGAGATAGATTGTATCATCGTTAATTCCATCGCCGGCAGAACCAACTATCAATCCAATGGCGATACTGATCATAGAACCAGCGGCGATAGTCAGATTCACTACACCAAGATTCTTCGCGAATCCTTCAGCTCCATATCGTTGTCTGGCAAAGGCCGAGGCCATGACCGGAGCAGAACCATAGGGAAAAGCTATCATAATAGCTGCTACAAAGTAGAGTTGCGGCAAAGACCCACTGAAAGATATTGCCAGAGCCAGCATCGTCAAGGCGGTGATAGCAGCTTGGATAAGCATAACCGGTATCAAACCGAACCTGTCAAAGATCGCTCCGTTTATCGGACGGGAGATCCCATTCATCGTCGAGACCAAGCCAACAAGCAGGGCA
>JAAYYH010000114.1 GCA_012515495.1 Coriobacteriaceae bacterium
TCAGTGAAACCGGCAGCATCCCGTGTTGGGGCAGTGGAGTAGACGGAAATCCTGTTATCGATCTTTTGTAGGTAACGGGTGACAACACCCAATCCAGAGATGTGGTCTGTGTGCTCATGAGTGATCAAAATGGCTTTAAGATTCAGCGGCGAGACTGAGATCTGGGCAAGTCGGGAAAGAAGAACCTTGCGATTGAGCCCGCAGTCGATGAGTATGGCTCCATGTGGACCCTCTATCACAGCGGCGTTAGCCTTGCTGCCACTAGCCAGTATGCAAAATCTCATGGTTTATGAGCTACCTTCTGGGTCCCGACAATCTTTTATTCCTCTAAAAGCGACCGCCCAATAGCATAGCATCTTGGGCAGTCGCATAGGGAAGTGAGTGCAGTCAGAGATTCACTAGCGTCGTTGATTGAAGATCAGGCTCCTTGATGAGTAGCAAGTCATCAGGAAGTAACCGCCATAGATAACCAGAGCCAAAGCAATGGTGATAATCAGGGGCCAGGTGATATCGAGGTGGCCAAACATATGGATAACATCCTGCAATACGATAGTGGCAACTATCGAATGACAGAGTGCAATCGTAAGTGGGAGCATGAAATAGACACCGATCTGTCTGGCCAAGGCATTACTGAGGAGCTTGCGATCGGTACCAATCTGGGTGAGTAATTCATAACGACGGATATTATCCGCTGCTTCTGTTAATTGCTGTAGGGCTAGGATTGCTGCGCAGGCTATCAGTAGAATCACACCAATGTAGATTGCCAGATATGAGATGACTGCCGTCAAACCTGTGCTCTGCTCATAGATACCCTCGGCGGTCACCATGTAGGTTGCTGGCCAACTCACATCCCTGCGCATCGAGAAATCGCCAAACGTTGAGCTGATTGCCTCATTGAAAAGCGGATCGATATCTGCCCTCTCACCACTGAACATCACATTGAGTAGCGAATAATCGATCTGCAAATTGTCAGGTATAACCTCATCGGGAAACACAAGCACGCCCGTATCCATTGTCGAGGTTGCTGTTTGACCCAACGTAGTGTCAAGCTCTGTGCCAACGGGGGACAACGAGGTGCCAAACAACTCGATGCTGTCGTTTTGAGTAAGGAAGGCATGCCAAAAGCCCTTCAACTCCTCAAAATCGCACCAGACTAGGAACTGATCGTTGCCAAGTAGTATCGGTTCTTTGCCTGTTAGCGCGCGCAGTTCATTGAGTTGTGACACCTTCACCATGGACAGATTAATGCTATCCGCGTCGGCCTGAGCCAATAATCCCGTCAGCTGATAATCGGTCATAGCGAATAGATCTGACCACGTGACAGGTGAACGATAGTAGTCCATCTGTGCTGTAGTTTCTACCAGAGAAGACCAGTTTGGGACCATGCGGTTCAGAGCAGTCTGCATATCATGATCATCTGCCGCTGCCTCTATCTCGGTTGGATCGGCTATCAGCTGATGGCTATTTGACGCACCATCGAAAGATTCACCTTCAGTCGGCTCGCTGATATTCGAGTAATGCATAGTGAGACTGGCATCGTAGTAAGTGGAGCGCTCCAGGCTGTCATTGAAGACAGTAACCAGACTAAAGCCACCGCACGTAGAAGTTAGAGCCAAGAACAAGGTAAGACAAACCAGACTGATGGAAATCCATGCTGAATTCGCCTTTGAGCCGAGCTGGCGGGTGATGAACATGTTCAGGTTCTTCAAATAGAACCGCTCACGCTTCCTGCCCACCAGCAGCATAATGCCAGAAAGCGAATAGAAGAACAGCAGAGTACCAATGCATACGAGAATGGTTGAAGCCGCGAATTCCTGATCTAGCATGAGCAGACCATTCTCGAACAAGAGGTAGTAGGCGGCGATGATCAAGCCGATTGAGGCGATGAATAGCATTATCGAAAGCGGCAGATTCCGCAACGTGACCTGTTCGCTTTTTCGCTCGGCATTGAGCAGATCGATCAACTTGCAGCGTGAGATGCTTATCACGTTGAATACCAGCGATATCAGGAATATCAGCGCGAAGCAGAGTATTGTCTTATAGGCCGCCTCGGGAGAGA
>JAAYYH010000115.1 GCA_012515495.1 Coriobacteriaceae bacterium
CCAAAGGTCGTGGGATAGCATTCGATGACCTTCACACTCGTGACCTTGCTATCCTCATGAGCCATCTGAACTCACAACCCAGGGCCAGCCTCGCGATGTCGACTCCGATCTCCTTGCTGAAAGGTGCATTGAAGGAGGAGGCCGATGTCTTATTGGACGCGCTCGGTATCGAGGAGGTCGCCTACGATGTATTGGACATGACCGTCGAGGCGATCAACCGGGAAAGGCGGAAGAGAGGTGATAAGCCACTCATCTAAGACTGAGGTGAAATAACAACAGGATAAGCCCTCACAAGCCCGTTCGGTTGAGTCTGCAAGCGGACACGGAGGGGTTGGCGAAGCTATGCTCTCAAACTCAACCGGACATCTCGAACCGGTCCTATCCGCCGACTTCTCCTCTACGAGGACAAGAGCGGCCGCTTTCGCGACCGTTCGGTTAACTGCGGAAACGTCGGATCAGGCTAGGTTGTTCGGCTGACTTTGGAAATCAACCTGCGCTTTTCCTATGAGTGAACGCAGCTGCCGAAATTAATGCCCATATACTTATCTCGCTTGCGCAAATGAAGGATAAGGCACCTCAGATAGAAATTGCTACCTATTCCTCGATACTCGCGGCACCGTGACAGTGTATTCATTAATTATCGGATAGTGCAAGGTTATATCTGCTCTTCCAACTTCTTCCTCATTTTTATCGGATAATATTTGTTCTATACAATGTATGCCTGTAGTAGCATCATGTGCAATACTTTCTATGAACCATGGGAATTGAAGGCATGGAAAAAGGAAGCTCAGGAAAGAGGCGAGTTGAAATGAAAAAGGGAATTCTTACATTTGTCTTTGTCCCAAAGGTAGAGCATCCTTGGTTTGATGAAGTTCATAAGGGTGCGCAAATGCAGGCAAAACTGCTTTCTAAACAGCTTGGGATCAATGTAATCATTGATTATCAGACACCAAAGAAGGCAGACGTATCGGAACAGAACAAGATCCTGGAAGAGGCTGCTGCTACAAATCCCGCAGGGATTGCCCTTGATCCGGTTGACTATGACGGAAGCAGAGCAATAATTGAAGAGATTATGAAGAGCGGTATTCCGGTAATCCTGTTTGATGCTCCTGCGCCTGAGGGATCAGGATTATCCAGTATTGGAAATGACTTTAGCGATCAGGCCAGACTCGCCGCGCAGTCGCTGGCAAAGGATGTTGGTTATAAGGGTAAAGTCGCAGTGATGCAAGGTTTTCCCAGCGCACCCAACCATGCCGAGCGATATCAGGCCCATCTTGAGACTCTTGCGCAATATCCAGATATCGAGGTAATTGATGGCGGAATCGACAATGATAGCGTCCAAGAAGCTCAGTCCCAGGCTTCGGCAGTAATAGCTGAGAATCCAGACCTTGTCGGATATTTGAACTGTGATGCCTGTGCAGCAGGTATAGCCGCTGCAGTTGAGGAAGCAGGTAAGAGAGGCCAGATTAAGATTTATTCTATGGATAGCTTGATTGAAATCCTTGAATACATAAAAACTGGCACAATTTCTGCCACTTCCGCCACAAACCCACAAATGCAGGGCTCCATGTCAGTACTGATGATGTGGCAAGCTCATAATGGTGTAGAAATTCCCAAGGCTGTGGATACTGGTATTGCCTACATCGATTCAACCAACGTGGATGATTGGATAGAGCTCATGGGCGGCACATCAAACTGATAGATTTAATTTGATAAGACCATAATGCTGCACCCATAGAACCTGACTTGACCGAATTAGTTACCAAAGTCGGCTTCAAGTGAGCGCAGCACGGCTAGCGTGTCGGCATCGATTCGTGGCGGGAACTCGTGCAGGTTCCCGTTCAGGCTGACTACGCTGGTGCGCAA
>JAAYYH010000116.1 GCA_012515495.1 Coriobacteriaceae bacterium
CAGCTCGTCTAAAAATGCGCGAACCCGAGGATAGACGGCAAAGTAGCGCTCGATCATCTCGTCAGCCTCCCGATAAGGGATACCTAAAGACTGCGAGAGACCATAGGCTTGTTGACCGTAGACGATACCGAAGTTGACCGCCTTTGCCCGCGAGCGCAGCTGAGGCGTCACATCTTTTAGGGAGACACCAAACACCTGGGCTGCCGTTGCGCTGTGGAAATCCTGTCCGTCTCTGAACGCAGCCATCAAACCGATATCCTCAGACAGGTGCGCGAGTAGTCGCAACTCGATCTGGGAGTAATCAGCCGAGAGCAACAGGGCCTCCTCACCACCATCGTCAAAGGCGCAGGCATCGGGAATGAAGGCAGCGCGTATCTGCCTGCCCAGCTCGCTGCGCACTGGGATGTTTTGCAGATTTGGATCGGATGACGACAGACGTCCGGTTGCAGTCACAGCCTGGTTGAACGTGGTATGGATATGACCGTCGCCTGCGACCAGTCGCGGCAGCGCGTCCAGATAGGTCGACTTGAGCTTGGTCAGTTCGCGATATTCAATCATCAGAGCCGGCAATGGATGCAATTTGGTGAGCTCAACCAGCGTCGTGGCATCTGTCGAATAACCGGTGCGGGTCTTCTTACCAACCGGAAGCTTGAGCTTTTCAAACAATATCGCCCCAAGCTGTTTGGGAGAATCGGGATTGAAATCCTCTTTCGCGGCCTCGATGATCTGCTCGTGCAGGCGCTTGATGGTATCAGCAAAGGAGTTGCTGAGCTCCTTGAGTACCCCCGCATCGAGATTCACCCCCAACCGCTCCATCTGCAGCAGAACTGGTATCAAGGGCAACTCAATCCGCTCCAGACACTCGCGCGAGGAGTCTGCCTCCACCGCCGGTTTCAGCACTTCATAGAGCTCGAGCAGCATAGTGGCGATTATCGCGCCTTCGGGTATGGCGCCGCCGGGCTTGGGGTAGCTTGATTCCAGATGCTCCTCCAGAAGCTTGGAGAGCTTGTCAAAGTTCTTGGTGGAGTCCAGCAGGTAAGCTGCTAGGGACAGGTCGAAGATGCGGTTCGGATCGATGTCAGTAGCTTTGATGTGCGCCGCTTCATCACGATTAGCCGGCAACACCTCTTTGAGCAAAGACTTCACATCATGGGCAACCAGATAACCATCTCTGATGATCTCTGTGATCGCCCGCGCAAGTTGTCCTCCATCAGACCCGCCGCTGAACCTCGCGGTGCCGCGCGAGCTGGCCACGAACAGTTGGCGCGCCTGACCACCATGCTCGTCCAAGTCGAGTTGCAAGGTCTCGTTATCATCAACGATATCAGCGTCAGTGATGTAAGCGGCGATTACCTCGCCATCCTCCAGTCCCCGCATTAAGAACGCCAAGGCGGCCTCTGCTTCGATGATCGGCTCGGCAATCGTGACTGTCTCCTCCTTTACCACCTGAGCCTCGGGCTGACCAGCATTCTGCAGCGCAAGGAGCTTCTTCAGGTGCTGCGTCATCGCCAACTCACCAAATGCCTCTTTGGCTTGTTGCTCATCGAAAGCCGGGAAGCTGAGGTTATCGAAGTCGATCTCGAGGGGAAGGTCACGGATGATGGTGGCAACAACCTTACTCGCCTTGGCGAGCTCGCCGTGTTCCGCGATGTTCTGACCCAACTTCCCTTTGATGCTAGCTGCGTTCTCTAAAACCAACTCCAGTGTTCCGTATTCTTGCAGCAACTTTTTGGCTGTTTTTGGCCCCACGCCGGGGATTCCCGGGATATTGTCAGAAGAGTCACCCATCAAGCCAAGGAAGTC
>JAAYYH010000117.1 GCA_012515495.1 Coriobacteriaceae bacterium
AAAGGTACTGGTAAGTCCCACATCTACTCAGAATTCTCACCACACGGAATGCTGATCTCTGGCGGTGAAGTAACCGTGGCAAAATTGTTCGTCAACAATTCAACTGGTCGTATTGGACTGGTAGGCTATTGGGACGCTGTTGCTTTTGACGAGTTTGCCGGCAAGAAGAAGCGGGCAGACAGGGCGCTGGTTGATATCCTGAAGAACTATATGGCCAACAAGAGCTTCTCTCGTGGAATTGAGACGCTGGGAGCCGAGGCCTCGATGGTCTTTGTTGGCAACACGGCACACACTGTTCCATATATGCTGAAGAACTCAGACTTGTTCGATGAGCTGCCCGAGCAATACCATGATCCGGCTTTCCTCGATCGCATCCATTTCTACATCCCTGGCTGGGAGTTTGAACAGATTCGAAATGAGATGTTCTCGAATGGCTACGGCTTTGTAGTAGACTATCTTGCCGAAGTCCTGCGTCACATGCGCGATGCAGATTATTCAGATAAATATCAGCAGTATTTCGAGTTATCCTCAGACATCACTACGCGCGACAGGGATGGAGTTCACAAGACCTTCTCAGGTTTGATGAAACTGATCCATCCAACGGGGGAGGCAAGCAAAAAGGAAATCGAGACGTTGCTTCAGACTGCCATAGAGGGCCGCAGGCGAGTAAAGGATCAGTTGATTCGTATTGATAGTACGATGGTGCCCGTTAAGTTCGAGTACAGATCGCTTGGTGGCGAATGGACCTCTGTTACTACACTTGAAGCAGACGAATTCCCAGAGCTCTATGGAGTATCTGATACGGGGTCCAGTTTAGAGTCTGGAGTTGAATCTAGCTCTGAATCCAACGGAGAGTCCAACACAGATTCAACCAGCGATGGACAGAGTAGTGCAATTCTATCGGCAGGAAGTGTATCTGCTGAAAAGTTCGCGGTAACAGGTACGGCAGCAGCGAAACCTTTTGCAGCCGTCTTCTCAGCTGACGAAGAAAAGAAGAAACTGAAAACCGGTCATTACAAGATTCCCGAAGGGCGCAAGGGTGTTAGCTATGACATCCTGTTTGGCCCATATATTGCTGGAGCCAACAGAATTGAGTTAGTCGATCCATACATTAGGGTGGCTTACCAAGCGCGTAATCTCATGGAATTCATAGAGACCGTAGCAAAAGCTAAAGACGCTTCACAGGAAGTCACAGTTGTGCTGATTACTAAAATCAGCGATGAAGGATCCGATATGGTGAGTAAGCAGGCTGAGCTTCTAGAAGATGTTCAGAATGGAGCTACTCTTATTGGTATAAACCTTGAGATTGAGTATTCGGAAACCATACACGATCGCTCCATCAAGACTGATACCGGTTGGCTGATTTCACTTGGTCGTGGTTTGGATATCTTTCAACAGTTTGATACCAGCTGGTTCGACCCAAGATTGCGCCAGCAACGATATAGACAGGTTAAGGAGTTCGAGATTACATATATGCGACAGGCGGTGAAGGAGTAACTGGATTGTTGTCGAACAAGCTAAGGATACTTCAGTTTAAAAGATATTTTAAATGCTTTCAGCAAAGCGAGGTTAAAGAATTTTCCCAACCACAGCCTAGGAGCGGCTTGCGCTTCAAAATAGAAAGATTAGAATCACCGATGATGAGTAATCAAATTATTAAGAGACAAGCTGTTTTAATAGTTCCTAGAAAACCGATTCACTTAATGGAAGATCGAATCAGCTTTTCTTATACTCAGCCAAAATGGTTTGCATCAACGCATTTAACGCATCGGCACATTCCAATTCTTTTGTAGTGTTATTTGTATTGTGGAATGACTCCATCATCTTGCATAATCCCTGTATGTCATTTGTTCTTTTTTCTGCCTCGACAACATCCAATATATTTTTATCAAGGTTGTAGGCACCAGGATATTCAAAGATTGCCATTCAATCACCCCTTAACTGTTTTTATCAGCTTATCTGAATGAATGTGAATCTACAATCATAGTGTCTTGATTATTGCGGGCCGATTGCCACGGCGTTCCACGCTTAGCTGCCACACCGTACCGCGCAGGGCTGCCTCGTGCTAACGGGGGCACCGGGGCATCTGGCGCCCCCGTCTTCACTGGCCTTTCTGTAGACGGTAAGGTGTTTTTATCGCAAGGCGGTAAGGATATCTTCCAAGTCGTGGTAAGCAGTTTTTCTCGGCATATGGTAACGAGTTCTTCCTTGCGATGGTAAGCAGTTTTTCCATCGAGATATCAAGGAAGGAGGACTCATCTGGCATCCTAACGGACATCGGACCAACGATACCCGTTAGGAGTAAATCGGATGATACAAGATAAAATGATCAACGAAATCCAAGAGCTGAAGCTGTCTGGCTACACGCTCAAAGAGACCTGTGATGTTCTCAGATCAAGGCGCACCAAAGTGCCTACTCAAAAGACAATCAGCAAGTACTACAGCATGGATACGACCCCCGATGACAATCACGTTAAGGTTAAGAAACCCATGGCGTTTGACGTCGAGCCGTTCAGCAGCGCCATCGCAGAAATCGTGAGCCTCAACCCGAAGTGCTGCATGAGCTCAGTATACGATGTCCTTCTTGCTAATTACGTCGATACGGGCGAGTTCAATGCGCTGCCAGGCAATGAGCAGACGCTTCGCAACTACATCCATCACCTTCGCGACATTGGCAAAATCGTCGAGCGTCCCGAATCGCGTCGAACCTACGACGTCATGGACGTGCCACCACCAGGCGAGAAGGCTCAGATCGACTTCGGCCAACTTAAATGTGACGATGGCCTCACTGTTCACTTCATCTGTATTGTGCTGTGGCATTCGCGCCTACTCGGTGTTTATGCCCAAGATCACAAGTTCAACTCAGAAGAGTCGTGCCGTGCCATTCACCGTTTCTCCAGCAAGTGCGGCGGACGCGTAAAGACACTGGTCATCGACCAAGACAGCGTATTCGTGTCAGAAGAGATCTACGGCGAGGTGTTTGAGACAACCATGTTCAAGTCCTTCCTCGAAGAACAGGAAATGGGGATTTGGGTTTGTACGAAGGCCGATCCCGAGTCGAAAGGCTGCGTGGAAAATGCCGTGAAGTACGTGAAGTCGAACTTCTTCAGCGCGCGCCGCTTCTCGTGTATCGATGATGTGTTGCGTGCCTTGCCGGCATGGACCGATCGCGCGAACTCCCGCATTCATCAGGGAACTTATCAGGTTCCAAAAGAGGTGTTCGAGCGTGTCGAGAAGACATCGCTTCGCCCATTGCTTCCCAGCGTCTTCGAGGCTGCTCCGCTCTTCCTGACAAACGCGCCTGTCAACTCGCAGCCTTACATGCTGTACAAATCAGTGAAGTACTCGGTGCCGTGGGATATGTGCTACGCACAGGTTTGCTATCGCGTCATCGGGGACAAACTGCACATCTACGACGATAAGCGTCGTTATGTGTGCACTCACGATGTATGTCAGGTCAAGGGCTCGTTCAAGCGTCTTGAGGAGCATCGTCGCGAGAAGGCGAGCGATTGGCTTGATACCGCAGAGCGCATGCGTGAGAAGTGGAACTGCGTCGACTTCCAGCACTTCATCAACGGATTCAAGAAAGAGAACCCGGATCGTCACTTAGGCAAACAGCTTGCCGCAGTGGAGCGACTTCTGAACGAGAGGAATCCGTCGCGCCACCTTGTGGCTCAGGTGATGTCGGCGTGTTGTCGTGACCTCCGCTACAAGTATACGCAGTTCAAGGCCGTGTTCGAGCTGTATGGGGAACATGTCGGTGGAGTTGCCGATAGCGGCATGAACGCTGTGGATGTCGACGTGCGCGGCATGGACCTGTACCAAAAAGCATTCGACGAGAGGTGCGCATCATGAGCAAGCAGCCAGCGCCGATGGGCCAGATGATGTCTACGATGGAGACGTTCGGCCTCAAGCATGCCGCAAGGCAGCTTGTCGACCAGATCGACGTTGCCGAACGCAACGAACTTTCCTGTCGTGAGTTCCTATCAGTCTTGCTAAAGGCAGAAGTCGACGGCCGAAACGAACGGAAGCGCAAGCGCAACTACGCCGCTGCGCACTTCCCGCCAAACGTGCGCAGCCTCGAGGAATTCAACCCCTCAGAGCTCGAATCGGGAATGACAGCCTCGCAGATCGAGCAGCTTGGCGAATTGAGCTGGCTTGATGCGCATGGCAATGTCGTACTCGCCGGACCGCCTGGTCTTGGCAAAACGATGGTCGCGCTTGGATTGGGACTTCGCGCGGTAGACGAAGGCTATACCGTAGCGTTCGAGAAGATGGACTCATTCGTGAAGACACTCGACAATGCCGAGGTCGATCGCAAGGCAGGATTCCGCCTCCGCTACCTGAAGAAAGCGCAGCTCGTCATCATCGACGAGATCGGCTATGCGCCCATCGACCGCAACCAGGCGAATCGCTTCTTCAGCTTCGTCTCCGATGCTTATGAGCGTACTTCCATGGTGTTTACGACAAACAATGAAATAACGCAGTGGGTTGAGCTAATGGGCGACCAGACGCTAACGACGGCCATGCTCGACCGCATCCTGCACCACGCCCGATGCTTCTCCCTGAGGGGCGAGTCATACCGTCTCAAGCACCCCGAGACATTCGCCGGCACCTAGGCGACCATTCCAAGGACCGACATCCAGACTCGCAATAAAACGAGCCCTGCGAAAGCGGGGCTTTGCCTGTTCAAAACACCTAATAGCAATTGAGAAAAAGTGCTTACCATGAGAAGGAAAATCTTCTTACCAACCCAAAGGAAAAACTCCTTACCTCAAAAAAGAAATTCTGCTTGACTTTTACACCTTTCTAGCCGATGCGCTTGCGCATCGACTCGTCGCCCTCGATGTGGATCACATCCGACCTGTACACGATCCTGTCAATCACGGCATCCGCAATTGCGCCCTCTCCCAACTTTGCGTGCCATCCGG
>JAAYYH010000287.1 GCA_012515495.1 Coriobacteriaceae bacterium
GTCATGATCTACGCCGTCGTCGGCTACGGCTTTACCTTCCTGCTCGGCTATGCGGGCCTCGCCTCACTCGGCACGGCCGGATTTGTCGGGCTGGGCGCGTACATCACTGCCTATCTGACAAACCATATCGAAGGCATACCGTACTTCGTCGTGATGCTGGCCGCGCTTGTCGTTTCGCTCATCCTCGGCGTCGTGGTCGGCTATATTTCGCTGCGCATCGAGGGTATCTTTCTCGCCATCGTGACGCTCGGCCTGTCCGAGATCTTCTATCAGCTGTTCAGCAACTGGCTCGATTTCACAAACGGGCCGAACGGCGCCTCGCTGTCAAAATACCCGATCTTTCAGACCTGGCTCGGCATGAAGCGCTCCGATGCGCAGAGCGCCTTCTATTTCCTGCTCGTGGCGATCACGGTGCTGCTCCTTATCCTGACTTACAATCTCGGCAAATCATCGGTCGGCCGCGCGATGCTGGCCATGAAGAATTCGTCGAGCGCGGCGCAGGCCATGGGCATTTCACTGCTGAAGTACCGCCTGCTGGCCTTCCTCCTGTCGACCGTGTTTGCCGGTCTGGCCGGCGTGCTGCAGATGAGCTATCTGCGTTATTCGGCACCGCAGAACTACACGGTGCTGTTCTCGCTCAATATTCTGGCCGCGGTACTCATCGGCGGCTCGAGAAATCTCATCGGTACCTTCATCGGCACCTTTATCGTGTTCGGGATTACACCGATATTTCTGCAGGATATCCCGTTCTTCCGCGACAACCCCTGGGTGATCAACGTCACAATCGGCCTCATCATTATTCTGGTCGTCATGTTCTACCCGGGCGGATTCGCCCAGCTCGCGGCCAATACGAAAGCATTCTTTCAAAAGCTATTTGCAGAAAGGCGTATATACAAGTATGGCGAAGACGACTAAGACCGGCGCGACCGGAGACAAAGGCGCGCGGTTGCATCAGAGCCTTTATCGCCGGATCGAGCGCCTGGAAGACAGAATCAGGGTTGAACGCGAGCTGATCGGTGTCGAGCAGAATCGGCGTGATGCGGCGCGGCAGGCCCGGATTGACAAGCTGGCCAACCGGCTGAAGAAAGATCTCTATGACCAGGAGCTGGCCGTGGTGCCGGAAGCGGTTGCCGTCGAGGAGAAAATCCGCGTTGAACTGCCGAAACTCGAGGCAAGACAGCGGCTGGCATTCCGCAAGGCGCGCCAGGATCTCCGGCGTGCCGAAGGTCTCGTCGATAAAACGGGACGGCTGCTGCCGGATGCCGCAGACCTGTCCTTGTCCGCCAGACAGACGCTGGCCGAACTCGAAGCGACCCAGCAGGCTGAGCGGGACCGCCTGAAAACGGCACTGGCCGAGCAGGTGGCGAAGGCGCACAGGTCTGAAGGGGATAAAGCCGCAAAGAAGGCGGCTTATGAAGCGAAAATGAAGGTGCAGGCCGATACCATCAAGGCCGAGGAAGCGCGTCTTCTCGCGAAGGATAACGCGTACATGCAGCGCTTCAGGGCAGCGCAGGAAGCGCGCGTGCAGACACTGGAAACAAAACACACGGCGGCGCTTGCCAGACTGAAAGCCGAACGGACTGTCACCTACGATCTGCCGGACGACGTGTGTTTGCGCCTCGACAACCTCAGCATGACGTTCGGCGGTCTGAAAGCCGTTGACGAACTCAGCTTTGACATCATGCGAGGTGAGATCTTCGGCCTGATCGGTCCGAACGGAGCCGGCAAAACGACCGTCTTCAACTGCATTACGCAGTTTTACAAACCGACCGGCGGGCGCATTCTCTACCGCACGCGCGGCGGGAGCGTCCTGTCCCTCGCCAATTATGATGTCCATGAAATCATCACGAAGGGCATCGTGCGCACATTCCAGAACGTCGAAATTATCGGTGAACTGTCGGTCATGGATAACCTCCTGATTGCGGCGCACCGCCAATACAACAGCGGTTTCTTTGCCCAGATGCTGAACACGCATCGCGTGCGTCAGGAGGAAATGGTCATGCGCGAACGCGCGCTGAAAATCCTCGATTACTGCGGCCTGACCGCGATCAAGGATCTGTCGCCGCTGGGACAGCCGTACGGCACGCTGAAACGAATCGAACTGGCTCGTACCCTCATCGCCGGTGCCAACCTGATTATTCTCGATGAACCGGCGGCCGGCCTGAACGATCAGGAGACGCTCGAGCTGGTGGACACGATCCGCCAGATCCAGAAGGACTTCGACGTCACCATTTTCCTGGTTGAACACAACATGGGGCTCGTGATGGATCTCTGCGATCACATCTGCGCGATCTCGTTCGGCAAAAAACTGGCCTACGGTTCGCCGCAGCAGATTCAGAGCGACCCGGTCGTTCAGGAAGCGTATCTGGGCAACAGCGATGTGGCGGACAGCAAGCCCGCCGCGGAGGAAGCGTAATGGCGAACGTACTGGAAATTACGAACCTGAGCGTCAGCTACGGCGCCATCGAGGCGCTGAAAGACGTCAGTCTTGCGGTTGAAAAAGGCAGCATTGTGGCCATCCTGGGTGCAAACGGCGCGGGCAAATCGACGCTGCTGAAGACAATCTCCGGGCTGGTTCGTCCGAAAGCCGGCCGCATTATTCTGCACGGGGACAAGAATCTGGTCGGGCTTTATCCCTACCGGATCGCCGAGCAGGGTGTGATCCAGTCACCGGAAGGACGCCTGATTTTGCAGGGGCTGACGGTGGAGGAGAACCTCCTGGTCGGCGCGTACGGGATGAAAGGGCGAGACGGCTTGTCGAAACGCCAGCGCGTCAGCCGCCATTTTGACGACATCTATGACCTGTTCCCGATTCTGAAGGAACGGCGGACTCAGCAGGCCAACACTTTGTCGGGCGGCGAGCAGCAGATGCTCGCCATCGGGCGTGCCCTGATGGCGGGGCCTGAGGTGCTCTTGCTCGACGAACCGTCGCTCGGTCTGGCGCCGCTGATCATCCGGGATATTTTCGCGATCATCAACAAACTGAAAGAGGCGGGCAA
>JAAYYH010000118.1 GCA_012515495.1 Coriobacteriaceae bacterium
AATGTGAGTTTTAATTTATTACTTTACATATGTTTATTTATTTGAGACTTTATACACTCTTGGTGACTCGCATTTCATAACTTAACAAGTACTTACATTATGGTATTGTTGGCATGTAAACGAGGGATTCAGGCGAGGCTAAATATAATGATACAATAGAAACATTTAACAACTATCATCCTCTTGGTATAGAGATCTGCATGAAGGACGCCCAAATGCCAATCCATTGGAATATCATACGATCATTCATGCTTTTCTAGGTAAATCTTCATGAGAACCCATATTCTAGACACATGGAAGTACAAATCCAAAGGAAAGAATGCGTTGATACGTATCATCACGTGAAGATTTTGCGAAAGGAATCAAGATGTTTCCGGAAAAGCAGGCTGCTTAGGATACTGTGGGAGATTCTCTAGGTTATTGTCCCATGATGCTCTGCTTTCAACGTAGATGTGTCCTTTAGGAGATATATGGGGATCGGAATCCAACGATCCTGCTGGAACAACCAATAAGGAACCACCCATTTGTGATGTGGGAAGAGCAGATCCACAATGCGGACAAAAGCTCTTTGAATGATGAGTCCCTTCACCTCTGTAGGTTTTCACTTGTTCCCCTCCTGAAATCCATGTGAGTTTTGCGGAAGACGAAAACAAATTGGAGGCATAGGATGATCCTGTATCTTTGCGACAACGGGAACAATGACAAAGGTAGAAATCATCAAACTCCCCCTCAATCTCAAATGCAATACGTTTACAAAGACATGACCCGGTGTGTTTCATGGTACCCCCCCAGATAGAGCTAGCACTATACCACCAGACAGCATTGAACGCAATGCGAGGCGATTATTGCATAGAGAACAATTCTTTCAACCCCTGTGTTGCAAGAACATCTTCTTTCATAGTCAGCAGCCGCTCAATCTTCCCGATTACCCGAAAATCCCAAAGACCTGAATCGAAGAGAGTTTTCGATCCCATACTAGCGAATTACCATCGTTCTGTAAAACGATCGATAGCCAATACGCCAAGGGGAATATCTAACTTCATCCTCAAGTTACCCTGCGCGCTATACCCGATGAGCTTTATCGTGTGTTTACCTGGAGTGAGCTCTATAGGAGCTAGTCTATCCATCCCATCAGGATAAATTGTCCTGATTCCACCTGTCCCCTCGTTTATCAACACCAACTTCAATACATCAGCTTGCACATCCGAGATATCCAATTCATACGGTAACAGGACATCATGATTGGATATCAGTTCCCACACCGTGTCACGCCCACAGAACCCTTTGAATTCGATAGCAATGGAATCACCATTGGCTGAGGCGTTACGGATACGATAGGAATATGTGTCACCTATCTGGGAAATCCAGAACGGATCATCACATTGTTCTTCTGAAAAACGTTGCCCACAACCATCGGAGACCAACGAACAGGAGAACCCCAACAACACAACTCCTACAAGCAATATTAGCTTACCGCAAAATCCAATATGTTTCATACGGCACCTCCGCGACAATTCAAGCCGAAAAGGAGCAAAAATAACCATACGAACATATTCGTATTTACTTGAAAACACGACAACCTTCTTGCCGGACAACCACCAGGATGATACTGTCTTATGCAATGAAACATGTGATATTGCTCACCTACAGCATCATCTTCTCGACAGGCTTTGGAGCCCTCGCTGCATTGCTGGTGCTTTCCATACGACTCAAACAACCGTTCACCAAGCGTATGGCAGTGGTACAAAGCATCTTCATTGCGAGTCTTGCTCTGGTAGCGATCTATTACTATCTCATGCAAGTGTTGGAACTGGTGGGACCGAGACAAGAGCAAGTCGAGACCGTATTCGGTATCATCGGAACATTGCTGAATATGGGGCTATATATTGGTATGTGGTGGATTCTGGGTATTCGGGAATTACGAAAGGGACATATCTCCCTGTATGCACGTATCAGTTGTCTGGTTTCCGTAGGGATTATGGTTTCCGCCCTGGTAGGGTCCTTCTTACCTACAAGTTTTCTACATACCATGACGCCTGGAAACCTCTGGCAGATTTTCGTATATCTCACGGTGGCAGTAACCCTCTTCCTCTTTGGCCTTACCTTGGTGAGAGTCGATATGAAGCAACAACATGCTGCCTATCGGCTACTGGTCCTCGGTATAGGATATTGCTCGTTGGTATTTGTTCCCCTGAGCCTATTGGAATTATTGTTGAACAGATCGACCCAAAATTCATTATACCCACTTTCACTAGAGTACTTGTTCTATCTTGGTATCAATGTGATTGTTCTTGTATCCTCAATCCGTTCTTTGGCAAAGGATCCGAATACCGCGTCTGCCTTTGGTAGCATCAACGAAGCAACATGGTCACGTTTCTCTTTGACCGCGAGGGAACGGGAAATGGCAACTCTCATCGCCCAAGGATTATCCAATAAAGAGATAGCCGGAAATCTTGGAATTTCTGAAGCAACCGTGCGCACACACATCTACAATCTGTTCCAAAAAGTAGGGGCACAAAGCCGAATTGAACTGCTCAATCTTCTCCACGACTGAATAGTACGAAGCATTACGTAGCCCCCAAAATCTCGATTACGACGAAAGTCGGATTGGATGAATCCGTATGGGAGTACATCATCTCCATACCGACATCAGTTGGAAAGGAGATGTATATGAGACAACGTTTGAAATTGACATTATGGATTGTATTGGCGGTAATATCACTTCTTACCGCAGCTTCATGTTCGCATACCAGAAAATTGTATGATGGGCAAGGAAAAGAAATTGAATTACAAGTGGATACACGAGATACGATATTCATCAATGGAACACGACAAACTATATACCTAGCTGGCGCATCAAGGGAAAATCCGGTGATTCTCTGGCTGGATGGAGGTCCAGGAGGTTCCGAAGTCGGTTGGGTAAGACCTTATCTAGGTCCTCTCCATGAACATTTTACGGTAGTGTGTTGGGATCAACGGGGAACAGCAGCGAGTTATCGTGCTGGTCGCGATGGACTTTCAGTACAACAATTCACCGATGATGTGATAACTCTATCGAAACTGCTGGCCAATCGATTCAACCAGGAAAAAATATTCCTCGTCGGCCATTCCTGGGGATCAGTCATCGGATTGCTGGCCGCGCATCAGGAACCCGAGCTCTTCCATGCATACATAGGGGCAGCTCAACAGGTCAATGCAGTAGAGAACGACACTATCGGCTATGAGATGATCCTCAATGGCGCGAAGGCGGCAGGAGATGAAAAAACGGTAAAAATCATGGAGCAAATCGGCTATCCTCCGTATAAGAAGACTCTTTCAGATGGAACTGTAGTACCCGATGGGGATGCCTACTACCAAGTCTTGAGCCGATTGTACCACTATAGCCCGACTGCGCCCGCTGATGTGAATTATCGTTCTGAGAAGATGTTCCTCGCGCCTGAGCACTCATTTTTTGACCGAATCAATTTGATACGGGGCGTGATTCGTGGAGTGAAAAAGATATACCCGCAATTGTCCGAATTGGATTTCGAACATGATATCACCGAATTGGGATGTCCATTGTTCCTGATAAATGGAAGGTTCGATTTTAGTTGCGTTGCAACTATCAGCGAACGTTGGTATGAAAAGGTGGAAGCTCCAATAAAAGGACTACTCTGGCTGGAGAATTCAGGACATAATGCAGTATATTCCGAAGCGGATGAATTCATACAGTACATGGTAGAGACCGTCAGACCTCTTTCGGAGTCCAATGATGACTTTCCTAGTATCAAAAATCCTTGATCCAGATTCCTGTTTCTCCCGAGTTGGACAATAAATCTCCTGGGCAATTCACTGCCGCTTCGTCGAAAAGGGGGTGCGGACAAAAAGTTGGACACTTGCATGGAGTAACAAGTGTATTCAAGGGAAGAAAAGGCCAAGGCGGTAGCGTTGTTTATCCACTATGACTTGGGTGCTATCGATACGATCAGGGAGCTGGGTTATTACGATTTACCATTATATGATCGAAATGTTATAGCTTTCGAATACCCGAAGCAGGATGAAGTATATAACAATCGTCAATATTACGGACAATCTAAAACTTGTCCAGAAGTGCATTCCTCTCTGTAAGAGAAATGGGAACATTAGAAGAAAGGCCGGCGAAGGGAGAACCAGAAAGAATATTGACAAAGACAATTGAGAGATCTTTTCTGTTTCAACTCTCGCTGCATACATCCAAAGGATGGCAAATATAAAGCATGCCGACATCAAAGGCTGCGTAATTGGCGTCTTCGGATTCAAGACATCTTCTAAGATTGTTTTCCAAAGCCTTCACCAAGGTATAGATCGACGATGGAGAAACTTTTAGCCAACGTTCGAAAGTAGTCTTCTCCAAGACTCCTGTCATGTCAATATCGCCATGAATTTTTCTCCAATCATCTTATCGAATCTATACACCTCAATTTGGGAAATAGTATCCGCGCATAGAACCCTGCATGCATGATCATAGCAAACCCTCTCTCTCTTGACTTATAGATCAGGCTGTTATATTAGAAAGAGAAATGCTTTCATTTGCATGGAGGTAATTTGTGAAATTTAGCTCATGGTACGCAATAATCGTAGGAATTATGATGATTGGGCAGTGGTTTGTCTTCATTGCTACTGGACAAGTTCCTGAGCTAGAAAGCGAAGTCCTACGTATATTATTTCATCTTGCTGGCGAAGGAATCACCGCCATTGGCTTGGTCTGGGGAGGAGTTTCTCTGTTGCGAAAAGATACTTATTCCCATGCGATTTACCTTCTTTTCAGCGGTATGTTGCTCTACTCAATCATCGTCAGCCCTGGATACTTCGCTCAATTGGGACAGTGGGAGTTTGTAGCAATGTTCGCAATTCTCTGCATCCTCACAATAATATCAACGGTCGCGGTTGCGAAGGACTTCCTCAGCCAGTCAGTCAATTCCCATCATTATGGTTAATCTTCAACTAGCTTTCAGAGATTACGGACCTCTTTTCATGAATGCGTCTTAGCGGTATGTGCAGGGGTGGAGCGTGGTGCGGATCAAGAAGGAACTTGAGACCTCGCGCATCCCCAGTCCCACGGGAAAGCGCAGATGGCCGGTCAGCACCATAGACGGCATCCTCTCCAACGAGAAGTATGCGGGAGACTCCGTCTTCGGTAGGACGATGGTCGCCGAGTATCCTGGGATGAAGAGAGTCGGCAACAATCCGGAGGAAGTCAAAAGGTCCGAGAACCATCACCCTCCCATCATCGACAGGGAGACCTTCGACCGTGTCCAGGAGATGAAGAAATCGAGAACCAACATCGAGGTCGATGAACATGGGAATAAGGTCCGCAAGAGCACCCATTACAGCATGAAACGGATCGAAGACAAGGAGGAGAGTCCAACCGAGAAGGTGTAGCTAAGGCTAATTTAATACTAAACATATGTTTACTAGTTTGAATCTATAAAACTTGCTGTGTATCGCTAGTATCTCTTTTATATATAAATAGTTATTGTATTTCTAGCTACGAATAGAAGGATTCAGGTCGGGTTAAATATAATGATACAATAGAGAGATTTAGAAACATATGCATATAGGAAGTAGCAATCAATATGTCCCCTCTGGAAGACGTCCAGTATGGAAGATCATTTCTATGGATACCTATGTGAGGTGGGGAGCATCCGAAGTAATACATCATCAAGAAGTCCGGACGAAGCAGCAGGGGGCATCCGCCCCCTGCACCCTAATAGTTAAATAGATGAATTGTTGAATGGCTCATCAGAAA
>JAAYYH010000119.1 GCA_012515495.1 Coriobacteriaceae bacterium
CAGCGGGGCTCAGGCGAATTACGCGGCCTATCTGGCTACGGTCAACCCGGGAGATACGGTGCTGGGGATGAGCTTGGCTCACGGTGGGCATCTCACCCACGGATCCCCTGTCAACTTCAGTGGCCTGTTTTAAAACATGGTTTCATATGGCCTTAATCCGGAAACAGAACTCATCGATTACGACGAGGTGGAGCGTATCGCCAAGGAGTGTCGGCCCAAGGCTATCTGGGCAGGTGCCAGTGCTTACCCACGCATTATCGATTTTGAACGTTTCTCCCAGATCGCCAAGCAAGTTGGTGCCTATCTGGTAGTCGATATTGCGCATATCGCCGGCCTCGTCGCTGGCGGCGCGCATCCAAGTCCGGTGCCCTTTGCCGATATCGTCACCTCAACATCACACAAGACCCTACGCGGACCACGCGGTGGCTTCATCCTCACCAACAATGAGGAGCTGGCAGCAAAGATCGACAAGGCGATCTTCCCTGGCGCGCAGGGTGGCCCGCTGATGCATGTCATCGCCGGAAAAGCAGTTGCTTTTGGCGAGGCTTTGACTCAGGAGTATCGCGACTATGCTCATCAGGTGGTGTCAAACATGAAAGCGATGGGCGATGCCATGACCGAAGGTGGCTTGCGACTCGTTTCAGGTGGCACTGATAACCATCTGGCTCTGGTAGATCTCACCGCAGCCGATGTCACGGGCAAGGAAGCTGAGAAGATACTTGATGAGGTTGGCATCACTGTCAATAAGAATACGATACCTAACGAGACACGCTCACCGTTCGTAACCAGCGGCATCCGTGTTGGCAGTGCCGCGATGACAACCCGTGGTTTCGGCGAGAATGACGCCGCGCTAGTTGGAAGCCTCGTTGCGCGCTCCGTCTTCCAGCGTTTGGATCCTTTGGCCTTATCGGGGATCTCCACAGAGATCGAGGAACTTCTGAACGCTCATCCATTATATCCGGAGCTCTGAGGAGCACATGATGACAGTAAACGGCACTATCGAGATCCAAGGTTATTCTAAGCGCGTTGTGGTCATCGATCATCCCATGGTGCAGCATAAGCTGACCTTGTTGCGCAATAAGGATACCGGCCCCAAGCAGTTTCGCGAGCTGATAAAGGAACTTGCCATGTTCGAGGCCTACGAGGCTACACGGCACTTCCAGCTGGAGCCCGTCACCGTGACAACACCTATCTGCGAGACTGTCGCCTATACGCTCAAGGGCAGGAAGGTTGCCATCGTGCCCATCTTGCGTGCCGGTTTAGGTATGGTCGAGGGTATCCTTGAGCTGGTACCGGCTGCTCGCGTGGGTCATGTTGGCCTGTATCGTGATCCAGAAACCCACGAGCCAGTGGAGTATTACTGCAAGCTTCCGGACGACATCGATACCCGTGAGGTTCTGATAGTCGACCCGATGCTAGCTACCGGTGGCAGTGCCGCCGCAGCTATCGACTTCCTCAAGAAAGAGGGTGTACCGTCGAACCGAATCCGTCTGTTGGTGGTTATTGCCGCCCCTGAGGGCATTCAGACGGTACTGGACACCGATCCTGATGTTACGGTATTCACCTGTGCTATCGACGAGTGTCTTGACGAGAACGCCTATATCGTTCCAGGTCTCGGCGATGCCGGTGACCGCATCTTTGGCACCCGATAGGACAACGAATGGCTTGACGCGGCGCTAAGCAGCCGATTAGGGGAGGGTTACGTGGATAGCAGACCTAGCTGGGACGCCTACTTCATGGAGATCACCGAGCAGGTTGCAAAGCGTGCCACTTGTACCAGGCGTCAGGTAGGTGCCATACTCGTCAAGGACAAGCGCATCCTCGCAACCGGATACAACGGTGTCCCCGCCGGTATCACCCATTGTTTCGAGCGCGGCTGTCTGCGTGAGCAGCTGGGTATTCCCAGCGGGCAACAACATGAACTGTGTCGTGGACTGCATGCTGAGCAGAACGCCATCATCCAAGCGGCGCGACATGGCGTGCCGATTGAGGGTTCCACAGCCTACTGCACGGCACAACCCTGTGTCCTCTGCGCGAAGATACTGATCAATGCCGGAATCAAGGAAATCATCTATTGCGATACGTATCCGGATGAACTGGCCCAGGAACTACTGAGCGAGTCCGGCACCATCCTCAGAGAGTACACCCGTTAACCCTAGTCATTGCGACTTTCGGGGGATTGGTAGAGAAGCGGTAGTTTTGCATTGTGACATTCTGCTAAGATACGGACGTTTGAACGCAGCGTGAGCGGGATTTTATCCCAGCGGCAGCGCAGGATCAGAGGAGACGCGCTCATGTTCGTATCGGTAGCGCTCGGGGTCTTGGCTGGTGCTATGGGATTCGCTCCCTTGTTGTTGGTTTGGTGGCAAGTCCGAGGTGGACCCGCTTTATTCAGGGCGAATGCCACGGTTCTGGGGATATTGGGTGTAGGCATGAGCTTCGTGCTCTTATCGGCAGCGTTGTTGGCCTGTTTCCGCCTGATGCCCGAATCGCTGCTGACATTCACTTTAACGCTGGTCGCGACGTTCTTTGTGGGATGCCTGACGATTGCGATCATGGAACGGTGGCACAGATAAGCGGGAGAGCGAATAATCGCTTTGAAGAATGGATCTTGCCAGTCTGGTACTCAAAGAAGGAGATGTTGTGGGAGCACTTGATAATCTGGGCAGTGAGATTACGCACCTGCTTGCGGAATTAGCAGGTAAGGACATCTGGGATTTTGGCTGGGGTTCGATAACGACCTACAGTGTCTGGATAGTCATCGTGTTGATATTCGTGTTCGCGATTATCTGGGTTGTGAAATCCCGTGTTTCGCTCGTTCCCAAGAAAGGCCCTGTAGCTGCCATCGAAGCAACGGTCGACTACATCAGACGTGAGGTAGGTTACGGGGTTTTTGGCCACAAGGAAGCCGTGGACAAGCATATGCCCTTCCTGTTAACCGTCTTCTTCTTCATCCTGACCGCCAATCTTGTCGGCTTGATTCCCGGCGCCAAGGCTGCCACGGGAGCTTTCAGCGCAACACTGACACTAGCAGTGGTCAGCTTCGTCTACTTCAACTATTACGGTATCAAGCATTCCGGTCTCGGTCATTATCTGGCTAATATCGCCCCAAAGGGAATCATGCCCGGGTTGAATGTCTTGGTCTGGTTGATTGAGCTATTTTCGCTATTCTTACGAGTCGTTACACTGTCTGTACGTCTGTTTGCCAATATGTTTGCTGGCCACATCGCAATTGGTGCCTTCGCGATCTTGACCTCGCTATTTGTTTCCCCACTAATCCAAGAGTTCACACTTGCCAATCTTGGCGGTGCTGCTCCGGCAATTGGGTGGTTGCTTTTGGTGGTCTTGATGTATGGAATGGAGCTCATGGTGGCCTTCATTCAAGCCTACGTGTTCACACTGCTTTCGGCAGTCTATATCCAATTGGCAACCAGTGAGCACTAAAAACGGTGTTATTCCGGGCGCCCGCTCGGTAACATATTTATTTGGCCCATCCTGACGGTTTGGGTCGCAAGATGAGATGAACGAGGTTTCGGATGCCTCGTTCGAGAAGGAGGAATCGTGACAGTTATAGGTTATGGTTTGGCTGTTATTGGAGCTAGCCTGGGCATTGGCCTTGCCGCATATGGTGCAACCACTGCTACTGCCCGTCAACCAGAAATGCAACCCAAGATCTTCACCACTTTTATCCTGGGTGCTGCGTTCGCAGAGGCACTTGGCCTCATCGGCTTCGTGCTTGCCCTGATGAGTGCCTGACAGTTGGGCATCGCGGATTATCGTACCGTTTTGCCAACTGGAGGTAGTTATCGTGAAAGTTTCTAATGCAGCCAAAAAGAGAACTGCCGGCTTGTTGTCG